>NZ_CEXLVS010000188.1:0-8089 GCF_982684285.1 Salinicola sp.
CGTATCTGGCTGCTGGGATGGATGCTGCTGGCCCTCGCGCTCTCCACCAGCGCGCGCGGGATCGCTTATCCGTTGATCGCAAGCCTGCGCAAGCATGGCCGAAACCAGCGCAAGGTTCTATTGATCGGCGACGCTTCGTCGTGTCGCAACGCCTTCTACGCCCTGCGCCGGGACCCGGGGCAGGGATTCGATGTCGCTCGCGTTCTGGTCCTGGATTACGGTCTCGGGCGGCGGCTCAAGAAATACCAGGGGGTGGTCGATAACTACGAGTTCGGACGACGTATCACGGTCGAGGAGGACGAGGTCTGGGTATGTCTGCCGCTGTCCCGCGGGAACGATGCGCATCGCATCATCGATGCGCTGGATACGGTCACTGCCAATATTCGCCTGATGCCGAACCTGTCGGATTTGCGCCTGATCAATCACAGCACGTCGGTCATCGCCGGGCAGCATCTCATCGATGTGTGCTGTTCGCCGATGACCGGGTGGCGGCGAATGAAGAAGCGCATCCTGGACGTATTGCTGTCCAGTTTGATTCTGGTGACGATCGCACCCCTGCTCCTGATCCTGGCGCTGGGGGTGCGGGTCAGCTCGAAAGGCCCGATCTTCTATCGGCAGGAGCGCGTCAGCTGGAACGGTCGACCGTTCTGGATGCTGAAGTTCCGCTCCATGCACGTCGATACCGAGCAGGGCGGTGTGGATTGGGGCGGTGCGAGGAACAAGTCGACGACACGTTTCGGCGCCTTCCTGAGGCGGACCAGCCTCGACGAACTGCCCCAGTTCATCAACGTGCTTCGCGGGGACATGTCCATCGTCGGCCCGCGGCCGGAGCGCACGATCTTCGTCGAGCGCTTCAAGCACGAGATACCGGGCTACATGCAGAAGCACATGGTCAAGGCCGGCATCACCGGATGGGCCCAGATCAACGGCTGGCGTGGCGACACGGATCTCAACAAGCGGATCGAGTGCGATCTCTGGTATATCGAGAACTGGTCTCTATGGCTCGACCTGAGAATCATTCTGCTGACGTTCTTCCGGGGGTTCACGAATCCCCACGCCTATTGAGGGCGGTTGGCTGGCACGATATCCGTGAATGTTCGTTTCGAGATAGGTGATTTGTGACGCCGCCCATGCGGCGTTTTTCGTTTTCAAGTGAAAAGCATGAGGGAAAGAGATGGGTTGGTACTGCCCTAGGGGTATCTGGTGGTTGGGATTTTTATTGGTACTGGTCTATGCCGCCTTCGGGATCGCTGCGCATTCGTTGAAGGATGTCATCGAACCCTACATGGCCTTTCTGGGGCTGGCTTCGTTACTGATCTACGGCGGTTGGCGGCGGAAAAGCGTGGCACTGATCCTGCTGGTGGCGGTCTGCCTGGTCCAGATCGTCAGCTGGTGGCTCGCCATCGGCGATCATCCGCAGTGGGCCAGGCCCAACCCCGATACGGAGAGGCTGGCGAAGCTGTTCATCTTCATTGCCATCGCCTGGTGGTTGAGAGGGAGCCTGTGCCATATGTTCTGGGTCTGGGGTCTCGCCCTGGTGGCCTTCCTGCTGACGACGATCGTGCTCCCCGAGGGGCGCGAGTCCTGGCTCATCGGCTTGCAGGGAGATCGCGTCGGGTTTGGGATCCAGAATAACCAGCACGCCTCGATGCTGTTCGGCGTCGCGCTGCTCGGGCTCTGTATTTTTGCCCGACGCTTCTGCTGGTCCGGCGGGTTTCGCCGGGGCCGCGCCTGCGTCTGGTTCGGCATGATGCTGATGGTGCTGGTGGGTATTCTGTTCGGCCAGACCCGGGCCGTCTGGTTGGCGCTGTTCGTCTCCGCGATCGTCGCCTTGCTCGCGGTCGGCGTTTACGCCAAAAGACGCTATCGGGTCCGCCTGCTCAACCGGAAGACCGTGGGGATCGGCGCCGGTCTGCTTCTGGCAGCCGTGATCGTGACGGTGCTGTTCGGTCATGTACTGACCGATCGGGCGTTGGCGGAAGATCAGATCATTGCGCAGTTGCTGTCGGGACGGCTGGATACGCTGCCCTATACCAGCATCGGCATCCGCATCCACTCCTGGGTCGCGGCCACCCAATGGATCGGCGAGAGACCCTGGATCGGGTGGGGCAGCAACGGGCGCGAGCTGGTGATCGAGCACACGCCCTGGTTGCCGGAGTATGTGAAAACCCACTTCGGACATCTGCACAACTTCCTGCTGGAGACGCTCGTCAACTACGGCGTCCTGGGGCTTGCCTGCATGGTCGGCCTGATGGCATGGGTCGGAACCATCACCTGGAGAGCCTGGTCCCGGGGCGACATGCCCAACGACGTGGCGCTGTTCGCGGTGGCGTTCTTCTGCTATTGGCTGATCGTCAATCAGTTCGAGTCCTACCTCTCGTTCTGGACCGGCATCTATGTCCACAATCTGATCGTGGCGGGGCTGGTCACGCTTTACTGGCGTTCATCCGGCGACCCGCGCCGCGCCGTCGAAAACCGATTACCATAGACCACAATCGCCAGGCGGCGACCGCGACCCGCACACGGGATCGCGATGTCGCGGCTCGCGCTTTTTTCATCCGATGGTTGAAGGGATAGCAATGCGAATCACGATTTTCGGTACCGGATATGTCGGCTTGGTCACCGGGGC
This sequence comes from Salinicola sp., assembly GCF_982684285.1. Taxonomy (NCBI): domain Bacteria; kingdom Pseudomonadati; phylum Pseudomonadota; class Gammaproteobacteria; order Oceanospirillales; family Halomonadaceae; genus Salinicola; species Salinicola sp. The sequence goes on from NZ_CEXLVS010000188.1 coordinate 2,630, forward strand.
CTGTCTGGCCGATGCGGGCCATGAAGTCATGTGCATGGATATCGATGAACAGAAGGTCGCCCGGCTCAAGCAGGGCGAGATTCCGATCTACGAGCCCGGGCTGGAGACGCTGGTCACCGAGAACGTCGGCCAGCAGCGGCTGCTGTTCACCACCGATGCCGCGGAAGCGGTGGCGTTCGGCACGCTGCAGTTCATCGCCGTGGGCACGCCGCCGGACGAGGACGGCAGCGCCGATCTGCAGTACGTGCTGGCGGTGGCCAAGACCATCGGCCAGCACATGGAGGAGTACAAGGTCGTGGTCGACAAGTCCACGGTGCCTGTCGGTACCGCGGATCGGGTTCACGAGGCCATCGCCGGGACCCTGGGCGAGCGCGGCGTGTCCCTCGACTTCGATGTCTGTTCGAATCCGGAGTTTCTGAAGGAAGGTGCCGCCATCGAGGATTTCACCCACGGTGCCCGTATCGTCGTGGGTACCGACTCGGAGCGGGTCAAAAGGCTGATGCGCGAGTGCTACGCACCCTACAACCGGCGCGTCGAGAAACTGATGTTCATGGACGTGCGCAGCGCGGAACTGACCAAGTATGCCGCCAACGCGATGTTGGCGACCAAGATCAGCTTCATGAACGAGATCGCGAATCTCGCCGAGCGGTTGGGGGCGGATATCGAGCAGGTTCGCCGGGGCATCGGGAGCGATCCGCGAATCGGCTATCACTTCATCTATCCCGGTTGCGGTTATGGCGGCTCCTGCTTTCCGAAGGACGTCCAGGCGCTGGCGCGGACCGCCAGCCAGATCGGATACGATCCGCAGTTGCTCAATGCCGTCGAGGCGGTCAACGACCGCCAGAAGTCGACCCTGTTCGAGAAGCTCGGCCAGGCGTTCGATGGCCAGCTGGACGGCAAGACGGTGGCGGTCTGGGGGCTGGCGTTCAAACCCAATACCGACGACATGCGCGAAGCCCCGAGCCGCCACCTGATGGAAGCGCTCTGGGCCGCTGGCGCCAGGGTTCGGGCGTACGACCCGGAAGCCATGGAGGAGTGTCGACGCATCTACGGCGAGCGCGACGACCTGACGCTGGTCGGGGGGCGCGACGAAGCGCTGCAAGGGGCGGATGCGCTGGTGATCTGCACCGAGTGGAAATCCTTCCGGACGGTGGATTTCGCCCATCTGCACCGCACGCTGCGGACACCGGTCATCGTGGATGGACGCAACCTGTTCGAACCCGATCAGGTTCGCGCCGCCGGCCTGCTCTATTTTGCGGTGGGCCGCGGCGACTCGCTACGCATCAGCGGCCGTCCGGCGCACTGAGCGCCCGACCATGCCCAGCCCGACAACCGAGCGCGAAGGAGAGGCAAGGATGCTCATACCCGTGGTATTGGCCGGCGGTGCCGGCACGCGTCTGTGGCCGATGTCCCGCGCGAGTCACCCCAAGCAGTTTCTACCCATCACCGGGCGTCGCAGCATGCTGGTGGAAACGCTGGCGCGGTTCGATCCACTATCGCCCGCGGCGCCGATCGTCGTCTGCCAGGATGCCCATCGCTTCCTGGTGGCCGAGCAGCTGCGCGAGGCGGGCGTGACCGGCGATATCCTGCTCGAGCCGGCGCTGCGCAACACCGCACCGGCGATTGCCCTGGCGGCGTTGCAGGCCTTTGACCGCGACGAGAATGCGCTGATGCTGGTGTTGCCTGCCGATCACGCGGTGGCCGACCCGAAGGCGCTGATCGAGGCGATAGCGCCGGCGCGGGCGGCGGCGGAGCAGGGCCGGCTGGTGACGTTCGGCGTGTCGCCGACGCGGGCGGAGACCGGCTACGGCTATATCGAAGCCGCGGAGACCCCGCGCGCCGATAGCGCGGTGCCGATCCGGCGCTTCGTCGAGAAACCGGATGCGGAGACCGCGCAGTCCTATCTCGACAGCGGCCGCTACCTCTGGAACAGCGGCATGTTCCTGATGCGTGCGGACCGCTACCTGCAGGCCCTGGAGCGGCAGCGGCCGGCCATGCTCGCGGCCGTGAAATCGGCCTGGGACGCGCGCCAGGTCGATCTCGATTTCCTGAGGGTGGGAGCGGAGGCCTTCAGTGCCTGCGAGGCCGAGTCGATCGATTATGCCGTGATGGAGGACGCCCCGGACGCCAGCGTGGTCGCGCTGGATGCCGGCTGGTCGGACGTCGGCTCCTGGCAGTCGCTATGGGAAATCTCCGACCGGGACGAGGACGACAACGCGCTGCGCGGGGATGTGATCGTCGACGGCGTGAGCGGGAGCCTGATACACAGCGAGAGCCGCCTGGTGGCGGCGATCGGCGTGAGCGACCTGATGATCGTCGAGACACCGGATGCCGTGATGGTGGCGCATCGCGACGCCTCGCAGGCGGTCAAGCGCATTGCCGAGACGCTCAAGCGCCAGAATCGCACCGAATGGGATCAGCACCGTCGCGTCCACCGGCCGTGGGGCAGTTACGACGGCGTGCACGCCGCGGAGCGATACCAGGTCAAGCAGATCAGCGTGCGGCCGGGCGGCCGGCTGTCGCTCCAGAAGCATTTCCATCGCGCCGAGCACTGGATCGTGGTGCGCGGTACGGCACGGGTGACGCGGGGCGAGGAGACCTTCCTGCTGGAGGAGAATCAGTCGACCTACATCCCGCTGGGCGTGGTCCATCGTCTCGAGAATCCGGGCAAGATCGAACTGGAGCTGATCGAAGTCCAGAGCGGCAGCTACCTCGGCGAGGACGACATCGAGCGCTTCGACGACGTCTATCGCCGGGAGTGATCACTGGGCCGTGCCGGCTCTGCTGCCTTGGTCGTCGGCCCCCGCGGTTCTCGTTGTCGCCGGGTCCGACGGCTTGTTGCCGCCATCGCGCTGGGGGACATCCAGACGCAGGGTCGGCAGGTACTCGGGGTAGTTGTCGCAGATGAAGTCGATCAGGCCTTCCCGGATTTCGCAGCGCAGATCGAACGTGTTGGGTCCGCCGCTGCTGCTGATCAGTACACGCAGCTGCTTGTTGCGCTCGGTCATCTCCAACATCTGGACCTTGCACACTCGTCCGGTCCAGAATGGCGAGGCCTCGGCGATTCGCTGACACTCGGCCCGCAGCGGCTCCATCGGCAGGTGGTAGTCGACGTAGAGAATGACGACGCCGATCAGATCCTTGTCGCGGCGGGTCCAGTTCTCGAAGGGGTGGTCGACGAAATAGGTGATCGGCAATACGACCCGGCGCCAGTCCCAAGTTCTGCCCACCGCGTAGGTAAGCGTCAACTCTTCTACCCAGCCCCACTCGCCCTCGACGATGACGGAGTCATTCAACTGGATCGGCTGCGTCAGCGCGATCTGGATCCCGGCGATCAGGTTGCCCAGCACTTTCTGCGCCGAAAAGCCCAGCACCACGCCCAGTATCCCCGCCGAGGCCAGAATGCTGGCACCCAACTGACGAACCTTGTCGAACACCATCAGCATCGAGGCGAGCGCCAGGATGATGATCACGAAATTGATCAGCTTGCGCAGCACCGTGATCTGGGTATGAACCTTGCGCGCGATGGCATCTTCGTCGTCGAACTTGTAGCGCTCACTCAGCGCGCGCTCGCTGATATTCACGCCGTGAATCAGCACCCCGGCGATGCTGCCGATCAGTATCAGGCTGGTGAGATCATGAAGCGCCGCATCGAGGCTGGCCGAGGTGATGAAGACCGGGAACAGCGAAAACAGCACGAAGATCGGGATCAGTGCGGCCAGACAGCGCGCCATGAACGGCACCAGAAAGCGTTCCAGTATCGAGGTGCGCGAATCGCCCCAGCGATCCATGGTGGCGACCAGCCGCCGGCACAGACGAATCAACAGCCAGACGCCGAGCAGCGCGGCACAGAAGTGCGCGACCGTCATGATCAGCGCGTGGCCCTCGACTGCATTCGGGATCAGAAAGTGGGCCGCGCCAAAGAGCCCATAGACCCAGAGCACGCCCACCAGCGGCGGGTGGACGGCCTTGGCGGTGGTGCCGAGCAGGGAGTTGCGGCCATCGCCGATTCGTTTCAGCCGGAAGTGCACGTACTTGAGCAGCGCATGCGCCGCGATGGTGACAGCGATGATGATCGCTGCCGTGAGCCAGAACGGCAGCGCATCGAGCCACGCCGCCACCGTCGTATTGATGACCGATGCCTTCATGGGGGAGCCTGTTGTTGCTATTGTCGACTCCCTTCAGCTTAGGCGCTCTGACTACAACTTTCGTCGGATAATGAGTGTTTATTCGCTTGGGCCCGTCGGCAGGCCGGCGATACGATGAACGGCGCTCGCTCGATGGTTCGAGCGAGCGCCGGCTGCCAGGCGGGTTACCGGGACAGACCGATCTGGCGCGAGATATCGCTGATCTGGGCGATCTGGTCGTTGACGAAGGCCGTGAAGGCTTCGCCATGCATTTCGAACGGCATCAGGCCGTTCTGCGTCATTACGCTCTTCCACTCGTCGCTGGCGTATAGCGTATCGATGGTGTCGACCCACCAGTCGTAGGCGTCGTCGGAAACCTCCGCCGGCATGTAGAAGCCGCGCCAGTTGGGGGCGATGGTGTCGATTCCCTGCTCGCGCGCCGTCGGCCACTCGTGCAGCTTGCCGGGCAGGCGCTCCTCGGAGAGGATCGCCAGGGGGCGCAGGTCGCCGGCCTCGATGAAGCTGATCACTTCCGAAATGTCGCCGGTGAAGGCATCGACGTGGCCGCCCAGGGTCTGTGTCACCGCCTCGCCGCCGCCGTTGTAACCGAGATAGGGAATGCGCGCCAGGTCGTCGACGCCCGCGGCATCGGCCGCCATCAGCAGCTTGAGATGGTCCCAGCCGCCGGTGGCGGTGCCGCCGGTGAAGGTCAGGGCCCGGGGGTTCTCCTCCAGCGCCTGCATGACGTCGGAGAGCGACTGATACGGCGAGTCGGCGGCGACGGCGATGACCCCGTAGTCCGCGCCCAGCGTCCCGATCCAGTTGACCATGCTGGCGTCCATCCCGGGAAACTGGCCGCGAGCCAGGCCGGTGGTGGTCACGGTGCTGGCGGCGACGATCAGGTTCTCCTGGCCGGCACGTTTCTGAACCACGTGAGAGAAGCCGACACCGCCACTGGCTCCTGGCATGTTGGTGGTCTGGACGTTGCCGTCCACCAGGTCCAGGTCGCCGAGCACCCGACCCACGGAGCGGCAGGTGAAATCCCAGCCGCCGCCGGGATTGGCGGGGGCGATGCAATCCACCTTTCCCGTCTGTTCGAACGCCTGGGTGGCGCTGGCGGCACTCCAGAGCAGGCCGCCCAGGATGAGCGTCCCGAGGTGAGGTTTGATCATGGCGCGTTCCTCTTGGTCTTGTTATCGATCGTCGTCTGGTGATCGATCGGCAGGGATGAGTCCCGTCCCGCTGCCGTCCTCCGCCAACGGGCGGGCAGGGGCGACAGCAGACGCTAGAGGACTGTAGCGAGCGGCGGAGAGGGGAAAAATTGGTTTCTGGG
>NZ_CEXLVS010000189.1:0-8087 GCF_982684285.1 Salinicola sp.
ACCGCGTCGAGCGTTTCCCGCCGGCGAGAGTTGATGACCAGATTGACGCCTTCCCTGGCCAGGGCGATGGCGCAGCCCTTGCCGAGCCCCTGGCTGGCTGCGCAGACGATGGCCCAGCGACCGTGAATACCGAAATCCATGATGTCTCTCCTCTGCATGATCGAGGCGGCCATCGCCGGTGTCGGCTATCGCCACCCGCGGTGAGCTGCTGTGAAACGGCGCTCTCGGGGATTCAGCCCTCGATCGCGTCCGGCACTTCGCCCAGCAAGGTCTCCGGCATCTCCATGCCCAGCGCGTCGGCCGTTCCTCTCAGGACGGCCACCGAGGCGAAGAAGGCGTCGCGGGGGCGCCGGATTCGAATGCACTCCATCAGTTGGCGGTGGCGCTCCAGGCTCTCCTCCGGATCGCTGGCGCTGACATTGGAGGTCTCCACCAGCAGATGAATCGAGGGCTTCAGGATGTGCGAGAGCTGAGTCCAAACGATATTGTGGGTCGCCTTGAAGATGGCGACATGGAATGCGACGTCCCAGTCACTGTGCAGCCGCCCGCGATGGGCCGACGCCGGGTTGTGGAAGTCCTGGCCCATGCCCTCGAAGGCTTCCTCGATCGCCACCAGGTCCCTCGCGGTGGCGCGCTTGGCCGCGGTCATCGCGACATAGGGTTCGACGTCGAACCTGAAGGCCAGGATCTCGCGCTGGATACCCGGGTTGGGGGTGGCGAAACGGACCATCCAGTCGGTGACCTGCGGATCGAGAATATTCCACTCGGAGTACGCCCGGACTCGCGAGCCGTAGCCGGAAATGCGCTCGATGATGCCAGCGTCGACCAGCTGGCGCAGATCGCTGCGTACGGCCGAGCGATTGAGCGCGAACTGCTCGCAGAGATCGATCTCCTTGGGTACGAATTCGCCGGGCTGGTAGTGTCCGGCGAAGATCTCCCTGACCAGCGCCTCGGCGACGCTGGGGCGTTGGGGGGAGCGAGTTGGCGGCGCGTCCTTCACGAACATCGATTCTCGGCAGTCGAAGTGGGTTGAGCCGTATGGTCAACATTGGCTCTTTCAACTTCATCTTACCTGCCCGGTCGTCGAAGGTGCGACCTAGAAAGGTCGACATACACCCATGGTCGTATCTGCAAGCTTTCACTCATGGTATCAGCGGAGCTCAAAACACCCAGTTGGGCAGCGTCAATGACACCGCGGGCACGAAGGTGACCACCAGCAGCAAGGCGACCAGCAGCAGCCAGTAGGGCACGATGGCGCGAATGAACGCCCCGATCGAGACGCCGGTGATACTGCAGGTGGTGAACATTACCGTCCCCAGCGGTGGCGTTATCGTGCCGATCGAGGCGTTGAGGATGAAGACGATGCCGAAGTGCACCGGGTCGATGCCGAACTGGGCGGCGACCGGGGCCAGCAGCGGCGACAGCACGATCAGAATCGCGTTGCCCTCCAGGAACATGCCGAGGACCAGCAGCAGCAGGTTGGCGATCAGCAGAAACGCCACCGCGCTGCCGACGCCCGAGGAGAGCATCAGGGCGATCTGCTGGGGAATCTGCTCCCAGGTAAGCACGCGGGCGAAACCCGAGGCGACGGCGATGATGAACAGCACGTTGACCGAGGCCATCAGCGATTCCCGCGTTGCCACGGCGATGCTGCCCAGCCCCATCTGGCGATAGACGAACAGGCCGACGATCAGCGCGTAGAGCACTGCCATCGCCCCCGCTTCGGTGGGGGTGAAGACACCGACGCGAATCCCGCCGATCACCACCACCGGCAGCAGCAGGGCGATGATCCCGGCGCGGGTGACGCTGATCCATTCGTGCCGCGATACGCGCTCGCGGCGCGGCTTCTGATAGCCGAGACGTCGGCACTGGATCGAGACCAGCACCATCATGGCGACCGCCATCAGCACGCCTGGGACGACGCCGGCCAGGAACAGCCGGCCGATGGAGACGTTGTTGACGTAGCCGTAGACGATCAGCGCGATCCCCGGCGGTATGGTCGAGGTGATCAGCGACGACGAGGCGGTGATCGCGCTGGAGAACGCCTTGGGGTAGCCGGCCTTGGTCATGCTCGGCACCAGCAGCTTGGCGTTCATCGCCGCATCGGCAATGTTGGAGCCGGACAGCCCGCCCATGAAGGTGCTCAGCAGCACGTTGGCCTGGGCCAGTCCGCCGTGCAGGCGGCGGGTCATCAGCTCGGCCAGCTTGAGCAGACGCTCGGTGATGCCGGAGTGATTCATGAACACCCCGGCCATGATGAAAAACGGAATGGCCAGCAGCGAGATCGACTCCAGCCCGCCGGCGAGGCGCTGGATCAGCATCACCATGGGCTGGTCGGCGCCGATCAGGAAGTAGGCCAGGCTCGACGCGAACAGCGCGAAGGCCACCGGCGTACCCAGGCAGAACAGGATGAAGAGCGCGACGAGCGCAATGCCAACGGCCATCGATATTACTCCTTGGTGTTCAACACATCGGCGGTCAAGAGGTCGGCGGTCGCGTCCGGTGAAGCTACGCCCCGGTCATCGGTGATCAGGCGCACCAGCCCGTGGTAGAGCATCATGGCGGCGCTGATGGGGATGGCGACGTGGATCCAGTAGTAGGGGATCTGCAGCATCGGCGTGCTGCGAAAGCGCGAGAACGGCAGCAGTTCCAGGCCCCAGAACAGCATCGCCAGGGCACAGAGCATGACGACGCCGATATTGAAGATGCGGGTATTCCAGCGGCTCAGGCGGGGCGGCAACTTGTCGCCCAGCAGGCCGATCAGGACGTGCTCGTTGCGCCGCACCAGCGCGCTGGCGCCGAGAAACGTCGCCCATACCATCAGCAGCTGCAGGATCTCCTCGCTCCAGGCCAGCGGCGACGAGAACAGATAGCGCATGAAGACATTGGCGATGGCCACCAGGAACAGCCCGAACAGCGCCAGGCTGGCGATGACCTCATCGAGCCGCATCACGCGGTCGATCGCCCTGAAAAGCGTTTGCATGAATATTCAACTCCTAACGGCGTGAGCAACAGTGCACGTCGCAGCGTTAAACAAAGGAGGATCGATAGCCGAGCGAGATGAAGCGGCTATGTTCGTTCCCTACGAACAACCGCACTTCCCACATCCATGTGGGTCGCAAGGCGCGCGGGGCGCAGACTCGTAGCGCAGCGGAGAGAACGCCCGCCGGGTGGCCCGTGAGGGCGAGTTGCCGAAGGCTACGAGTCACACGAGACATAACGGGGTGTTAGGCGAGGGCTTCGAGCCCCGCGCAACGCCGCGATTCGCTCGCGCAGGCATCGAGATTGCGACCGCCATCCCTGGCGGTCGCCCTCCGGGCCGTCGCTGTGCGACGTCCAAAATCGCTCCCGGCGATTTTGTCAGCCGTTGATGATGTCGCTGACCTCTTGATAAAGCCCCTCGCTCCACTGCGGAAACGCCTTGGGAATCTCTTCCTGGGCGCGCTCGCGGAACGGCGCGGTATCCACCTCGTGAACCTGGACACCGGCATCCTTTAGCTGTTCGAGCGACTTCTCGGTCTCTTTCTCGACCAGGGTTCGCAGGTTCTGGGCCATCTCCTGGCCGGTCTCGGTGAGAATCTTCTGATCTTCCGGGCTCAACTGTTGCCAGAACGCCTCGCCGGTGACGAAGGGCGCGACCGTATGCATGTGCGAGGTGAGATTGAGGTTCTTCACCACTTCGTAGAACTTGCCGCCGTAGAGCACCGGCAGCGGGTTCTCGACACCGTCGACCAGGCCCTGGGCCAGGGAGGGGTAGACGTCGCCCAGGGACATCGGTGTCGGCACCGCGCCCATTGCCTTGATCGCGGCCACGTACATCGGCGAGTTCTGCACCCGGATCTTGACCCCGGCCAGGTCTTCCGGCGTGGCCACCGGCTCGCGGGAGAGCAGCTGGCGCACGCCGTAGACGGTGTTGGGAATCACGATGTGATAGCCCGCTTCCTCGACTTTCTGCTCCTGTCCGGCGAACCAGTCGGAATCGAAGACCTTGAGCTTGCTGTCGAAATCGTCGGCCAGATAGGGCGCGTCCAGTACGGCGAGATCCGGCACCGAACTGATGAAGTTGGAGTAGGCGGTAATGGTGATCAGCGGCGAGCCGAACCGGGCCTGCTCCATCACTTCGGTCTCGCCGCCGAGCTGGCTGGCGGGAAACGCCTTCAGCGTCAACTCGCCGTCGCTGGCTTCCTCGACGCTTTTCGCCCACGCCTTCACCGCGACGTCGACCGGCTCGCCGGGCTGATTGCCGTAGGCGACGCGAATCTCGGTGGCGGCTTGCGCTGTGCTGACGAGGGCAAGGGTGCTCACGCTCGCCAGGGCGAGCGAAGCCGTGAATCGGAAAAATCGATGGGTCGTCATGGGCGTGCTCCAGTGTTGTCGTCTTGTGGGCTTCTTGCTGGGATCATTGGCTCAACGCGTCGTCGAGCCTGGGTGTGGCGCGCCCCTGGAGGCGTGCTTTATCCACCACCGGTTGCAGCCGTCGCTGTCGCTTGGCGGCGTGATTCTGGGCGATATCGGCGAGGCGATGATCGAGAAAGGGGTTGGCGAAGCGCTCCAGCGTCACGGCCAGATAGCGCTGCAATCGGGCCATCGGCAGCTCGGTGGCCAGCGTCGGCAGGACCTCGTCTTCGAGCACGGCATGCAGCGGGTCGACCAGCGCGGAGTGCTCCATCGCCTCGCGCACGAATTCGACCGGCCGGCCCTCGCGCTGCCATCGATCGACCAGATAGGTGTGGGCGAGATTGAGAATGTGCAATTTGCACATCGCCTGCGGGCCCAGGTCATCGACGATCTCGACATCCGAGTGGGTGCAGGGAATCGCCATGCCGGGCTGGCGGGCAATGGCCCACAGGGCATAGGGTTCGGCGATGGCGCCGAGCGGTTCGAGCGGTTCCGAGACGATGCGGTCCACCAGCGTATCGGCCCATACGCAGCGGTTATCGAGCCATTCCAGAAAGGCCTCGCTGTCATGGGTTCCGACGCCGTCGCGGCGGGCCATCGCCGTCACCAGCGATTGCAACCGGCTGGCGTTGTGCTCGATCAGCTCGCAGGGCAGGATCGTCAGGCCGTCGTTGCCGGCCTCGAAGCGCGCCCGCAGCAAGTGGGTCAGCTTGCCGGGAAAGCTCGCCGGCACGGTGGCGAGACTCGAGTCGTCGCCGACCTCGTAGCCGTTGTCGGCGGTATTGGAGACGATGATGCGGGCGTGCTCGATCACGTGGCGCTCGAGCGCGTCCCACTGCTCGGCGGCGATCAGGCAGCCGGCGACGCTGTCGACGGTCTGCTCGCGGTCGATGGCCTCGCCGTCGCGTCGGCCGCGAATCCGCACGGGGTAGCGGCGCCGCTCGGCCAGCAGGCGCGCCTTGCGCTTGCCCTCTTCGCGAGTCGAACTCTGGACCACCAGAATGCGCTCGTCGCTGTCGCCATTTGCCAGCGATTCGGACACCAGCGTGTCGACATGGGCGAGCAGAAAACGTCCGGTGCCGAACTGGACGATCCCGGCATCGCGGAAGTCGTTCGTGGGCTTCGAGAGACTCATAACGACACCCCGCGCTTCCACGGAATGAAGTCGTGCTGGGAGAGGCGCTGGGCGTGCGAGTGGCGACACCCCGAGGCGACCTCGATGCACAGCGTCAGCAGCTCTTCCGCCAGTTCGTCGATGCTGCGTTCGCCGCGCACGATGGGGCCGGCGTCGAAATCGATGATGTCGCGCATGCGCGTGGCCAGTTCGCTGTTGCTGGCGATCTTGAGCACCGGTGTCACCGGGTTGCCGGTGGGCGTGCCGAGCCCGGTGGTGAACAGGATCAGGTTGGCGCCGGAGCCGGCCAGGGCGGTGGTCGATTCCACATCGTTGCCCGGGGTGCAGAGCAGGCTGAGCCCGGCGCGGCGGTGGGGCTCGGTGTAGTCGAGCACGTCGACCACCGGGCCATCGCCGCCTTTCTTGGCCGCGCCGGCGGATTTCATCGCGTCGGTGATCAGGCCGTCGCGGATATTGCCCGGCGAAGGGTTCATGGAGAAATCGGCCCCCACCGCGGCGGCGTGGCGCTGATAGGCCTGCATCAGATCGCGGAAGCGTCCGGCGACGTCCGCGTCGGTGCAGCGGGCGACCAGCTCGTGCTCGACCCCGCACAGCTCCGGGAACTCGGCGAGAATGCCGCTGCCGCCGAGGGCGACCAGGCGATCGACCACGCCGCCCACCAGCGGATTGGCGGAGATGCCGGAGAAACCGTCGGAGCCGCCGCACTCGACCCCGAGGGTGAGCTTGGCCAGCGGCGCCGGCTGGCGCTGAATGCGATCGGCGGCCGCCAGGCCGTCGAAGATCGACTGCAGCGCATTGCGGATCAGGGCCTCCTCGCTGGGTGAAGACTGCTGGTCGAAGTAGTCCACCGTTCGCAGTTGCTGCGGGTCGCGCTGGGCCACCGCCGCCTTGAGCATCTGGATCTGCGCCTTCTGGCAGCCGAGGCTCAGCACCGTCGCGCCGGCCACGTTGGGGTGGCAGATGTAGCCGGCCAGCAGCTGGCACAGCGCTTCGGCATCGCCGTCGGTGCCGCCGCAGCCCAGGGTATGGGTCAGAAAGCGCACGCCGTCGACATTGGGGAAGCGTGTTGGCGCTTGCGACTCGAAAGGGTCGCCGAACGAGGCATCGAGCATCCCGTCCAGCATCTGCCGCGCCATGCGCTTGTAGTCGCGATAAGGGTCGTCGCCCAGCGCATCGGCGACGCACTGGCGCAGCACCTCGATATTGCGGTTCTCGCAGAACACCAGCGGAATCACCAGCCAGAGGTTGGCGGTGCCGACACTGCCGTCGGGGCGATGGAAGCCGTCGAAGGTCGCGCCCTGGAAGCGCGTCACCTCCGGCGGCGTCCAGTACCTGCTGCCGGGCTGGACGTCATCGCTCTCCGTGGCATGGGCGACGTTGTCCACGCTGATGACGCCGCCCGCGGGGATGGCTTGCGTCGCCTTGCCCACGGTGACGCCGTACATGGTGACGATCTCCCCCGGCGACAGCGCCTGGAGCGTGAACTTGTGCTTGTGGCGGACATTGTCGGCAAGGGCGATATCGCGGTCGTCGATCACGACCCGGCGACCGGCGGGCAGGTCGGTCAGCGCCACCGCCACGTTGTCGCGCGGGTGGATGCGCAGGGTGATCCGGGTCGGGCTGTCGGTACCGATGGTGTCGAGGCGGGTATCGCTCATGATTCGACCTCCGCGGTTGCGGCATCCAGCGTCACCATCGCCTTGATCACGCCACTGGCGGGTGCGCACCACTGGGGCATCAGCGTCGGCAACTCCTCGAGCCGACCCCGGTGGGTGATCAACGGCTCGGTGAGGATGTCGCCACTCGCCATCAGCCGGGTGACGGTCTCGAAGTCCTCCCGTGTCGCATTGCGGCTGCCCAGCAGGGTCAGCTCCTTCCTGTGGAAGTCCGGGTCGCTGAAGCTGATGTCGGCCTTGACCACGCTCACCAGCACATAGCGACCGCCGTGGCCGGCGAAGTCGAAGCCGCGATTCATCGCCTCGGGATTGCCTGTCGCATCGAACACCACGTCGGCCAGGGCGCCATCGTTGAGCGCCTCGATCTCGGCGCTCACGTCATCCTCGACGGCGTGCCAGACGGCATCGGCACCGAGCGCGTCTCGGCACAGCGCCAGGCGGTCGCGATTGGTATCGACCATCGCCACCCGCGCGCCGCGGCTCCTGGCCACCTGCAGTACGCCAATGCCGATCGGGCCGGCACCCACCACCACCACCAGTTCGTCTCTTTCGACCTGGCCGCGGCGGACGGCGTGGGCGCCGATCGCCTGACACTCGACCAGCGCCAAGGCTTCCGCTGACAGACCGGGCACCGGCACCAGATGCGACGCCGGGACGTTGAGCCACTCCGCCATGCCGCCGTCGCGATGCACGCCGACCACCTCGAGACGCTGGCAGCAGTTGGTACGGCCCTGGCGACAGGCGCGGCATTCGCCGCAGTGGAGGTAGGGGATTACGTAGACTGGCTGGCCAATGAGTTCGGGGGAGACATCGTCGCCGGTCAGCACCACCTCGCCGCTGAGTTCGTGACCCAGCACGCGGGGGTAGGCGAAGTAGGG
>NZ_CEXLVS010000190.1:0-8051 GCF_982684285.1 Salinicola sp.
TTGCCGAGGGGATGCTGGCCAGTTCGCCGCGAGCGGATGCCGAATCCGGCCTCTGGTATTTCGACGGCGAGCCCCAGCGCGTCATTCCGGTCGAGGAGTTGCGCAAGGTACCCAAGGTGGGCCATCTGACCGCCGAGATTTCGCGTGGACAGACATCGATTCGTAACGCCACCTTCGACGTGTTGCCACTGGGTGTCGAGGCCTGCATGACGATCGTGGCCATTCCTCAGGAGCCGCTGGAGAGCCACATCGATCAGTTGGCCAAGAAAGCGGTCGGCGATAGCGTCCTGGCCGGAAACGTGCGCGAGGATTGCCAGCAGGCCCGAAAGTTTCTCGGCAAGGATCACAAGATGTACCAGTCGGCCCTGGCGTTCTTCGTCAGCGGTTGCGACGAGGCCGATCTGGACAGGCGCGTCATGGACCTGACCACACAGCTCAGCACCGCCGATCTCAAGCCGGTCGAGCCCGAAAACGAGGTGGCCGCGCTCAACACCTATCTGCGCTGGCTGCCGATGAACTTCGATCCCGAGATCGATCGCAATAACCGCTGGTATACCCGATTCAACTTCGTGCAGCATCTGGCCAACCTGGCGCCGCTCTACGGGCGTGCCCGGGGAACGGGCCATCCCGGTATCAGCTTCTTCAATCGAGGGGGCGAGTCACTGACGTTCGACCCACTCAATAAGCTCGATCGCAAGCAGAACGCCCATATGTTCGTGTTCGGCCCAACCGGTGCCGGCAAGTCGGCGACGCTCAACTCGATGCTGGGGCAGGTGGTCGCCATGCGCCGGCCGCGTCTGTTCATTATCGAGAAGGGCAATTCCTTTGGCCTGTTGGCCGACTATTTCGAGCGCATGGGCCTATCGGTCAATAAGGTCAAGCTCGCTCCGGGGGCGAATGCCAGGCTGCCGCCGTTCGCGGAGGCCCACCGCCTGCTCGATCCCGAGATGCGCGAGCGCCGCGTCGTTCGTGATCGGCAGGACTTCGGCGAGTCACCAGACGATCCCGCAGCCACCCCGGATGACCTGCTCGAGGCGATCGGCACGGACGAATCCGACGATGATGACGTCGAGCGAGACCTGTTGGGCGAGATGGAGATGATGGCGCGCCTGATGATCACCGGCGGCGACCCCAAGGAGGAGGCTGACTACCGGCGTGCCGACAACCGGATGGTGCGTGATGCGGTGATGATAGCCGCCGAGAAGTCCTTCGAGGAGGGGCGCCAGTGCCTGTCCGAGGACGTTCGCCAGGCGTTCTACACGCTCTCCCGGGACGAGAATCTGCCAGACGGTCGCCGGGACCGCGCCTACATGATGGGCGAGGGGATCGGCATGTTCTGTGACGGATTCGACGGTCAAGTCTTCAACCAACCGGGCGAAGCCTGGCCGGAGTGCGACGTCACCATCATTGATCTGGCGCACTACGCCAACCCGGGTTACGAGGCGCAGTTGGCCCTGTCGGTGATGTCGATTACCAACATGATCACCACCATGGCCGAGCGAGACCAGTACAGCGGCCGTCCCATCATTCAGGTCATCGACGAGTGTCACCTGTTGACCGCCAACCCGCTGCTCGCGCCGTTTCTCGTCGGCGTGGCCAAAATGGGGCGCAAGCTCGCCCACTGGCTCTGGCTCGCGACCCAGAACGTAAAGGACTTTCCGGACGTCTCGGCCAAGATGCTCAACATGATGGAGTGGTGGCTGTTGCTCAACATGCCGCCCAACGAGATCGCCGAAGTCAGCCGATTCAAGACGCTGACCCAAGATCAGCGCCTGCTGGTCGAGTCCGCGACCAAGGCCTCGGGCAAGTACACCGAGGGTGTGGTGCTGGGTGGGAGACTTCAGTCGCTGTTCCGTGTCGTGCCGCCGAGCCTTTACCTCTCCCTGGCCGGTACCGAGCCGGAGGAGAAAGCGGAGCGCGCCGAGATCATGTGCGAGCACGGCTGCTCCGAACTCGACGCGGCCATCAAGGTAGCCGAGAAGCTGGATCGGCTACGCGGGCTGGAAACAATATCGCCGTTGGGGGAGTCGGCACATGGCTGATGCGTTGCTCTTCACCTCGGCGGTGCTGGTGATCGTCGGATTCTCGCTGTGGCAGCTCAAGCGCCTGGTATCGGGACGGGGACGATACCCCTACATCGCCCAGGGACGACTCAACACGGCCACTGAGCAGGCGTTCTATGCCGCCGTCCAGCGTGCCGTTGGCTCGACGGCCTTGCTCGCCTGCAAGGTGCGGATCGCCGACGTACTCCAGGTACGCTTTCGCAAGCGTCACGGTCGCGACCAGCGGTGGTGGCGCTACTTCCGCCTGATCAGCTCAAAGCACGTCGATCTCGTGGTGTGCGAGCCACGCGGTGGGCGCATCCTCGCCGCGATCGAACTCGATGACCGCAGTTATCGCCGTCGTGATCGTAAGCGACGTGATCGTTTCGTTGACGACGCCTTCGCGTCGGCGGGCGTGCCGCTGTTGCGTTTCCCGGCCAGCGGTCGCTATGACGCGCGGCAGATTCAGGAGCGTCTGATGCCTTACCTCACGACCCCGAAAGAAGGATCGGTTACATGCCACAACTCCAGATCGACGACGCGGTGAGCACGATGAACCTCGACGCGAGAGCGCGCACGCTGCATCTACTCCCGGTCCTGCAGGTCGATCCCTTCGATGGTGTCGCGCTCGAGGACATCACCCTATCGGTATCGGTGAGCTGGCTCGATGCTCCCGTCATTCCCACGACGGGCTGGACTATCCGTCAGCCTTACCCCAACAGGCTCTATTTCGTGGGCGGATCCGAGAGCTGCCACCTGGGTCACTTCATCGTGCTGCCGGACGGGCAGCAGGCCGGTGAAGTCACCTTCCATTGGACTGTGAACGTGTCGGCATTAGCTCCCGGACATTTCCAGATCACGCACCGGCTCGATCTGGCGTTCGACGAAGGGGAAGGGCGTACCTGGTCGATGGATGTTGCCAACTGGTGGTGCCACAGCGAGTTTGCCACCGAAGGGCACGCGACACCCGAGATCGGACGCAATCGATTCTCCCGACTCAAGCGGCAGGGGATTTCGCCGACCCGGCGTGCGCACGTCAGCGAGGCGCTGCGGGACGGATGTCGCTATCTCGACATCCACGAGTCCCTCTCATTGCCAGCGATCACCCTGAATGACTGCTGGACCCTCGAGACCTATGGCGGAAACGCCGTTACCGACTGCCTGGAGGCGCTGCGATGAAACCACTCACCCTGTTGTGCGCGGCCGGCCTTGGCTTGATGACGTCGGTGCCGGCACTGGCGACCGAAATCCCGGTCACTGACGTCCCGGATACGGCTCCTCCTGCGGCGCTGCAGAACCTGACGATCAACGGTCAGTCCGTCACGGCGGAATCGATCCGGCAGGTCGATCTCAAGGGGCCAGTCTATGAGGTCCGGCTGCGCAATGGTGATACGTTCTACAGCGATGCCGATGGCCGTCACATGGTCGTGGGCAGTCTTTACGACAACGGTCCCGACGGGCTCGTCAACGTCACCGAACAGCACGACCGCCAGGATCGGCTGGACCAGCTGGATGCCATTCCGGACGGAGGCACGGTGGACTATCCCGCCCAGGGCAAGGAGATCGGGCGTATCACCGTCTTCACCGATACGACCTGTCCCTATTGTCAGAGGCTGCATCAGGATATCGAACAGTTGACGGCGGCCGGCATTGCCGTGCGCTACGTGCCGTTTCCTCGTGCCGGCGCTCACTCACAGGCGGCCAATCAGTTGGCTCAGGTGCTTTGTTCAGAGTCACCCACCGATGCCATGACCCGTGCGTTTCATGGCGAAGCTCTTGCCTCCAGACCGTCGAAGAGTTGTCAGCCAGCCGTTGATGAAGGTTTTGCGCTGGGACAGCAGTTCGGGGTGCAAGGGACACACTCAATCGTGCTCCCCAATGGCGAGATGGGCGAGGGCTACGTGCCGGCGCGACAGCTGATTGCAACCGTCAAAAACCTGTCATCAAGTGATAACCTCTAGTACCTTATGCCTGTCATTTGACTACGCAGAGATGTAGATAACCCGCTACTGCGAGAGCTTTTATAACATCGAAGAGTCTGATGGGGACGGGCAGGGTAATGAAGAGAGATATAAGATCGATTCCGTTGGAGTTAATCAAGCTGGACCAAGAAAATGTTCGCTTTGGTGGCGATGTGGCCCAAAACCAGAGGGAGGCTATTGAGTTGCTGATGGCTGACCCGAACGATGCGAAAAAGCTTTTAAGGCTGACCGAGCACATCTCATTAAATGGTCTGGACCCAACCGAGCTACAGCTTGTTACACCTCAAGGAATAGATGGTGAATTTATTGTTCTTGAAGGAAATCGACGATTAACTGCTTTGAAGCTGCTTCAGAAGCCGGACCTTTGCCCTGATGAATCCTTGATCAAGAGTTTCTTGGCAATTCGGGCGAAGATGGAAGATGAAGCGCCCCGGGAAATTGAGTGTAGTGTTGTTGCTTCAAGAGAAGATGGTGATGTTTGGCTTGAGATAAAACACACTGGCGAAAATGGTGGAGTTGGTAGAGTTGGTTGGGATCCAGATATCAGAGATGAGAGAAGAGCACGGCAGACTGGAGTTGAGTCAGTCGGAAGGCAGATCAGAAAATTAATGGAGCAGCATGCATTTCTGTTTGAGGATAAGGCTTTGCATGATGTTAGGCATATACATGTCACTACTTTAACTCGATTGTTTTCTTCAAAGCCCGCTCAAGAAACGCTTGGCTTGAAATTAGAAAACAAAGTTATAATTCCTCAATACGAGATGAGATTGATCTCTCCCTCTTTGTCTTTTGTTGTGTCGATGTTTGTTGATCATGGATATAACGTCAATGATGTTCGTGCTAATGAAGATCGGAAGAAATTTCTAAGCCATATTCCACCAGAGTTGTTGCCAAAGACAATTTTTCTTTCGCTGGATAATTCGGCTGCATCAGGGTACGCGCCGCCCATGGAGCCAAATAGCCAACCCGGTGGTGCACTTGGGGCGGGCTCAAATCCGGAGGTGAGTCAAGGCAATGCAGATGCTGATTCTGGACAAGACCAAAAAGCCTCAAATGATGGAAAAATTAAAACAAGGGCGAAGCCTTCTTCTAATGCAAGAAAATATTTAGTGCCATGGTCTTTGAATATAAGCAATGGTAGAATAAATGAAATTTATAGGGAGCTGCGTTCAAAGCTGGAAGTTGAGAAAGTGGTCAATGCTACTGCTATAACTTTTAGGGTGTTTTTAGAGCTCACATGCGATGATTTTCGAAAAAGCTTGGAAAATCAAGGGGTTGCTCTCTTGAGGGCGGATAACGCTAAACCTCTTGCTGCCGATGCAAATTTGGCCGTCAAGATATGTGCAGTAAATCAATATTTGTTAAATGAAGGGTTAATCAGTGCAGGTCAAGGGAAGACGATTGCTAAGCGTGCTAGCTCTAAGGATACGATAGGCTCTGTCGATCACTTGAATCAGTTTGTCCATGATGTCACTACCTCTCCACTAGCCTCTGAGTTAAAGGGAGTTGCTGACGAATACAGGCCGCTCTTGGAATCAGTTTGGCGGTAACCTTCTCTAGGTGAAGGAGTTTTAAATGTCGGCGCGTAGCTTTGCCACGCCTTTGAGATATCCAGGCGGAAAAGGGAAGTTTTCAAAGTTCGTAAAAGCTGTTTTCGAGTCAAATGAGTTGTTGGATGGTCATTATGTTGAGCCTTACGCTGGAGGTGCGGGCGTTGCTCTAGAATTGCTTTTTCATGAGTATGCCTCATATATTCATATAAATGATGTTGATCAGGCTGTGTACTCATTTTGGCATTCAGCAGTCAATCATACCGAGGAACTCTGCGAAAGGATTATGGAAGTGCCGGTTAATATGGATAGCTGGTACCACCAGAAATCAATTCTCGATTGTCCCGATGGATATACATCTATAGAAATTGCCTTAGCAGCATTTTTCCTAAACAGAACTAACCGGTCAGGGATATTGAAGGCTGGGGTTATTGGAGGGAAATCTCAGTCGGGCAAATGGAAACTCGATGCTAGATTTAACAAGCTTGATCTTGTTGATAGGATAAAACTAATTGGGCGTTTTCGAAATAGAATATATGTTTACAACATGGATGCTGTCAGTTTTCTTGAGGAAAGGGTTTCTGCATTGCCATTAAACCGTTTGGTCTATTTGGATCCTCCGTATTACGACAAAGGTTCTGAGCTATATAGAAATTTCTATACCCATGATGATCACGTTTTAATTGAGAGGACCTTGAGAAATCTAGAAGGTCCATGGATCGTCTCTTATGATGATGTTGCTCAAATAAGAGAAATTTATTCCGATTACCTTCAGGATCAATATTCGCTTAGTTATACCGCTCAAGATAAAAAAAGAGGATCTGAAGTGATGATTTATGGGCCCGGGGTGGCTCCTCCTGATCCAATCTACTCTTTGAAGCCAAACCAAAGGTCTGCTGTTAAAGTTTGAATGTGCTTCGTTGCGATGAAAAGAAACCCTATCGGATCGGCTTAACATTCTCTACTGCCTCCCAGGCTCCCACCCGGTACACCTGTCCGCTGATACCGTCGTGGGAGCCCATCCATGTCCTTCGCCCATCAGCTGCGGCCGTGCGCCGCGCTGCTATCGCTCTGCCTGCTGGCCTGGAGTCACATTGCCGTCGCCGGCGTTGAAGTGTTCACGACTGCCGGTGAACCGGTCGTCAACGTGCCGGCATCCGCTGCCGTGGTCGAGCTGGATGCACCGGCTCGCCTCGACGCGCGACTCTCGCAGGATCTTCCCGCTGCCCCGTCCCGCGCGAAGCAGATGCTGCAATCGCGCATGAACGATCCCGAATGGCAGCGAGCGCTCAAGGACTTCGGGCGGCTCTACCAAGACGTGGCCCGTGCCTGGATGCTGGGCATCGAGAAGGTGCCGGCAGTCGTCGTTGATAGCCAGTACGTGGTGTACGGCGAGCCGGACGTCGGCCGCGCGCTCGAGGAGATCGAGCAGGCGAGGGGAGATCAACAATGACTCGTTCCCTCACCACGCTGCCGGTGGCGGTTGCCTTTGCACTGCTGGTCGGGCTGGCCAGTATGACGAGCGCACCGCGCGCGCAGGCGATTACTACTCCGGAGATTCTTCCGTCATCGATGAGCACCCAGTGCCTCGACTACCAGATTATCGGGGTGTGCGCCTGGCTCTACTGTTCGGCCTGGGGCTGCACGGTACGCACTTCGGTTCGCGTGAAGCACTACATCCCTGAGCTGGTCGTTAGTGCTTACGAGAACACTGGCGACAATCCCTGGACCGAGATCGCGATGCTTTCACCCCCCACGGGCGATGCCCTGGGGGGCGGATCCGCACGCGAGTCAGTCGCGCAGCAGCATTCGAACACGCATTTCAAGAATGTCGACGCGATCGGCCATCCCTCTGAGCTGTTCTACCAGTTCGCCAGCGGCTTCGGCTGGTTCTGCGAAAGCAATTCACAACCGCTCATGCCCTACTTCATCTCCACGCTCGATGCGCTGGCCTGGCGTTCGGGGGTGCCAGAGATGGCCTACCCCGAGGCACTGACCCCGGGGATGCGCGAGATGGGCGCTGTGGGCGATCTATGGAGCCCGATCTACCCGCGCAGCGGCTTCGCCTCCCAGACCCACGACTACAAGGTCGCCGCAACGGCGGCGCAGCGTGCCGCCGACGTCGTGACCCGCAGCGGCCAGCCTCATGTTTATCAGCCACTCATCGCCCGAGATTCGGAGAGCAGCGGCATCTGGGGGCCGGATCCAGTCAAGGAAGGCGATCCCGAGACTCATGAATGGCAGGAGCTGGCCCCCAACATGCGCATGTCCTGCTCGATTTTCCCCGACGGCGGCGAGAACGATCAGCTGCAGGATCCGGGCGACTACGCCTGGGCGCTGTGGCGGCCCTATCGCTGTTGCAAGAAACGGGGCCAGGAACTGCTGTACTTCACCGGAGAGTAAGCCATGAAACGAACCCTACTTCCGCTGACCCTCTCGGTGGCCCTGGTGACGCCGATGCTGGCTCAGGCGCAATC
>NZ_CEXLVS010000191.1:0-8050 GCF_982684285.1 Salinicola sp.
ACGGTAGACACGACCGGGACAGACGATGCGGATCGGCGGTTGCTGGGACTGCATGGTGCGCACCTGGACAGGCGAGGTATGAGTCCGCAGAAGACGTGTCGCGTCGAAATAGAACGTGTCCGCCATGCCCCGTGCCGGATGGTGAGCCGGGATGTTGAGCGCTTCGAAATTATGGAAATCGTCCTCGATCTCCGGCCCGACCGCGACCTCGAAGCCGATGTGCTGAAACAGCGACTCGATACGCTCCAGCGTTCTGGTGACGGGATGCAGTCCACCGCTGACTTCGCCGCGCCCCGGCAGCGTGACATCGATGCGCTCGGCTGCGAGTTGCGCCTCCAGGGCGGCCTCATCGATCACCCGCTTGCGGTGGTCGAGCTCCTGCTGCAGGGCCTGCTTGGCTTCGTTGATGCGCTCACCCGCCGCCGGGCGCTCTTCGGCGGAGAGCCGACCCAGCCCTTTCAGCAAAGCGGTGATCTCGCCTTTCTTGCCCAGGAAACGCACGCGCACCTGGTCAAGGGCTTGGGCGTCTTCGGCCGCGGCGATCGCCGCTCTCGCCTCGTTGACCAGGGCAGGAAGATGATCCATCCGTCGAGCTCCGCTTATCTTTCGGCATATAGCGCCGCCAATGGTGGACAGCGCGTCAACACGGTATAAAAAAAACAGGGGAAGAGCAGCTGCCCTTCCCCTGGATCGGTCATACGACGTATTGCCCGCGAGGGCAAGACATGACCCGCTTATGCAGCTTTGGCTTTCTCGACGAGCGCCGCAAAGGCCGCTTTCTCGTGTACTGCCAGATCAGCCAGCACCTTGCGGTCGATCTCGATGCCGGCTTTCTTCAGACCCGCCACGAAACGACTGTAGGACATGCCGTTGATGCGAGCCGCCGCATTGATACGCGTGATCCACAGAGCGCGGAACTGACGCTTGCGCTGGCGACGGTCGCGATACGCGTACTGACCGGCTTTGATGACGGCCTGCTTGGCTACGCGGAAGACGCGCGAGCGCGCACCGTAATAGCCTTTGGCCTGCTTCATGATCTTCTTGTGACGACGACGTGCGACGACACCACGCTTGACGCGAGACATAGTACTCTCCTGACGTTAAAGACTGACGACCAAGTGTTACAGGTTGGGCAGCATGCGGGTGACGAGCTGCTTGTCGGCAGCGTGTACCTGCTTCATGCCACGCAACTGACGCTTACGCTTGGTGGACTTCTTGGTCAGGATGTGACTACGAAAAGACTGCTTGTGCTTGAAGCCGTTACCAGTCTTCTTGAAGCGCTTGGCAGCGCCACTGTTGCTCTTGATTTTCGGCATGGGAAAAACTCCACTCCGTTTTATTGAGAAAACCCGAGGCCGGACGTGAAGAGATCATACTCGTCACGCCCCGTTCGACTTGCCCGCGGATCACTTCTTCTTGGGCGCAAGGATCATGATCATCTGTCGGCCTTCCATCTTGGGGAAGGACTCGACGGTCGCCAGCTCTTCCAGATCGGCGGCAATCCTTTCCATCAGTCGACGACCGATGTCTTGGTGTGCCATCTCACGACCCCGGAAACGCAGCGTGACCTTGCCCTTGTCGCCACCTTCGAGGAAACGTATCAGGTTTTTCAACTTCACCTGATAGTCGCCCTCGTCCGTGCCAGGCCGGAATTTGACTTCCTTGACCTGGATCTGTTTGGTTTTCTTCTTCTGGGCAGACTTCTGCTTCTTCTGCTCGAAGAGGAACTTGCCGTAGTCCATGATTTTACAGACGATGGGATCGGCATTGGAAATCTGGACGAGATCCATTCCGGCTTCCTCGGCGCGTTCCAGCGCCTCCTGCATGGGAACGACTCCCACCTGCTCGCCCTCGGCATCGATAAGGCGAACTTCGTCTGCACGAATACGGTCATTGATGGGCGCGCGCTTTTCCTGAGGGCGCCCGCGCTGATTATTACGCTTGATCGTTAGATCTCCGTTTGGCGATTAACGTTGCTGCTCAGTGCCTGTCCGGCTGGTCGTCTCGCTGAAGCTGCGCCAACAGCGCATCGACAGATAGCGACCCCAGATCCTCACCGGACCGAGTACGCACTGCAACGGCACCCGATTCGACTTCCTTATCGCCGACAACCAGCAGATAAGGAATCTTCTGCAGCGTATGCTCGCGGATTTTAAAGCCGATCTTCTCATTCCTCAAGTCCGACTCGACGCGGAAACCCGCTTCACGCAAGCGTTTGGCAAGGTTTTCGGCATAATCACGCTGAGCATCCGTGATATTGAGCACGACAGCCTGCACCGGCGAAAGCCACAAAGGCAAGGCTCCGGCATAATGTTCGATCAAAATACCGACAAAACGCTCCATCGAACCGACGATGGCGCGGTGCAGCATGACTGGCACCTGGCGCGAGCCATCTTCGGCGACATACTGCGCTCCCAGGCGACTGGGCATCATGAAGTCGACCTGCATGGTTCCGACCTGCCACTCACGCCCCAGGCAGTCCTTCATGTGGTATTCGATCTTCGGACCGTAGAACGCCCCCTCGCCAGGCAACTCCTGCCACTCCACATCGCAGTTGCCCAGCGCCGCGCGGAGCGCATCCTCGGCACGATCCCAGGTCTCGTCACTGCCGAGACGCTTGTCGGGCCGCAGCGCGATCTTGACGGCGATATCCTCGAAACCGAAATCGCCGTAGACCTCGAGCGCCTGGCGATGGAAAGCCGTCACCTCGGGCTCGATCTGCCCCTCGGTACAGAAGACGTGCCCATCGTCCTGGGTGAATGCCCGAACCCGCATGATACCGTGTAAGGCACCCGAAGGCTCGTTCCGATGGCAACCGCCGAACTCGCCATAGCGAATCGGCAACTCGCGATAGCTGCGCAAGCCTGAATTGAAGACCTGGACATGTCCCGGGCAATTCATCGGCTTGAGCGCGTATTCACGCTTTTCCGACTCGGTGAAGAACATGTTGTCGGCGTAGTTGTCCCAGTGACCGGACTTCTTCCACAACGACACGTCCATGATCTGGGGGCACTTGATTTCCTGATACCCGCTGCGCTTGTAGACGCCGCGCATATACTGCTCGACGACCTGCCACAGCGTCCAGCCACGAGGGTGCCAGAAGACCATGCCTGGCGCTTCTTCCTGCATGTGGAAGAAGTCGAAGCGCCGTGCCAGCTTGCGGTGATCGCGCTTCTCCGCCTCCTCCAGGCGCGTCAGATAGGCCTTCAGCGCCTTCTTGTCGCCCCAGGCTGTGCCGTAGATCCTCGTCAGCATGGGCTTCGATGCATCGCCACGCCAGTAGGCCCCTGCCAACTTGGTCAGCTTGAACGCCTTGAGATGGCGGGTGTTCGGCACGTGGGGGCCGCGACACATGTCGATATATTCCTGATGATGGTAGAGACGGATTGTCTCGTTTTCAGGGATACCCTCGACGATCTCCTGCTTGTAGGGCTCGTCTCTCGACACGAAGACCGACAGCGCTTCAGAGCGATCGACATACTCCCGGACGACATCGTACTCCTGCTCGATGAGCGACTTCATCCGGGCCTCGATGGCCTCCAGATCCTCCGAAGAGAGCGATGCCGCGAAATCGATATCGTAATAGAAGCCGTCATCGATCACCGGACCGATAGCCATCTTGGCGTCCGGATACAACTGCTTGACCGCGTGCCCCAGCAGATGGGCGCACGAGTGGCGAATGATCGCCAGCCCCTCTTCATCGCGGGCGGTCAGAATCGCCACCTCGGCGTCATGGTCGATGACGTCGGCGGCGTCGACTTCAACGCCATCTATCTTGCCCGCGATGCACGCCTTGGCCAGCCCCGGACCGATGGACTCGGCCAGCTGCATCACGGTTACGGGTTCTTCAAAAGTTCTTTGACTGCCGTCGGGCAGCGTCACAATGGGCATCAAAAACATCCTTACGCTCAGTGGTGGTCCACACCAAAGACCACATGAGCTCGCTCGATCAACAGAACACCCCTCTCGCGACGGACTTGCATACGGGCAAGCCAACCGATGCGCGAGGAGCGTGGCTTCTTACCGCCGACTGGCGGTCACGGGGAGAAGTAGACTAGCAGCGGACAGGCCTCTTTACCATCTGCCGGCGGCCGGGAGCTTCCCGGAAGGCGGTTTTTGAAGCCTGCAAACAATGAGGGCGCCCGAAGGCGCCCCCATATTCACGTCAACAACGTGTCGGGAAGAAGCTTATTCCCACTCACCCAGTTCGACGCGACGGTTCTGAGCACGACCTTCAGCGGTATCGTTGCTGGCGATCGGCTGCTCTTCACCATAACCGATAGTGGTGATGTTATCGGCGGAGAAGCCCTTGTCGACCAAGTAGGCCTTGACAGAGTCGGCACGACGCTGTGACAGCTCCTTGTTGTAGGCCGCAGGACCGACGGAGTCGGTGTGGCCTTCAAGGCGAATGCGCAGCTGGTCGTTGGTCATCAGCTTCTCGGAGATGCCATCCAGAATCGCTTCGGCATTGGAAGTCAACTGGGCCGAGTCGAACTCGAAGTTGACGTCACGCAGCACGAGGTCTTCCTGGCAACCCAGCGAGTTGACTTCTGCACCGGCCGGAGTGTCCGGGCACTGGTCCTGATAGTCCGGCACGCCGTCACCGTCGGAATCCAGCGGGCAACCCTGGGCATTGACTTCAACGCCAGCCGGGGTTCCCGGGCACTGGTCCATGTAGTCCGGCACGCCGTCACCGTCGGTGTCGAGCGGGCAACCAACGGCATCGACCGCTACGCCAGCCGGCGTGTTCGGGCACTGATCGCGGTCGTCCGGAACTCCATCGCCATCGCTATCCATGACGTTGGAGGAGTAGTCGGCACAAAGCAGCGCACCGGCCGTCGCGCCAGCAACGCCACCGACCGCAGCGCCGGTATCTTCGTCGGAATCGCTGCTAGTCGCGTAGCCAATCCCGCCACCGATCAGGCCGCCGGCGATGCCGCAGACGAACGGGGACTGATACCAAGCCTGGTCTGACGAGCTACCAGTGGATTCCATACCGGAACTGGCACAACCAGAGAGACCGACTACCAGAGCGGAACCCAGTAGCAGGCCAGTCGTTGATTTTTTCATGTAAGACTCCTTCTTAACACAGCGCTAGTCGTAACGGGCGTTACCCAGCGGCTTCGAGTATAGAAGCCGAATTCGTCAAGAGAAAGGTGTTCCTTCCCCAACGACAAAGAAATCTCTCGGCGACCGTCATTCGCGTCGACTTGAGCAGCGGTCAATGTTCCCATTGTCCCTTTTCTTTGCAGCTCCGTAACAGCATTATCGATTCCAGCCCGAGATGCAAACCCGTGTCGGGAAACACTGTTCTTTTTTAGCATCATTTCCCAGATTGGCAAAGCGGATTAGCGAAAACTTCGCTTTTTAATGCCTATCCTTTCGCATCAAGGAGGCGCTGCACGCTTTGGTCACTTCGCGCCGAAACCGCGTGACGGACACGGGTCTCAGCGTGCGACGCGGGGATTCCCCTGCTCCGTCCGTTCGAGACAGAAAGCCTGTAGTGCTTCCGCCGCCAGGTGCAGACTGTGCTCGTGCCTGACTGCAATGGCCTCACGCTCTCTATCCTCCCGATAGCGCTCTCTCGGCGGGAGCTCGCGGCGAGCCTGATGCGTGTGGAGATGCCCGGCCTCGGCCTGCACCTCGCGAAACACCTTCCAGGTATCCCGCTCCGTCAAGCGATGGTCGATGATATCGAGCAGCACTTTACAGCGTAACGCCCCCTCCACCATGTCTACCTGGCGCTCGAGCATGGCCTGCGACAGAGCGTGCAGGCTCTCTATGCAATTTTGATTGGCGCGCGCCACCTCGTCCTGCCGAAACGCTTTGCGGCGCTCGACCTCACGCCAAAGTCGCCAGGCGTAAACGGAGAGCGCAACGATGACGAGGATGGCCAGGAGCGATAGCCCCACCGCAACAGACAATGACATAAGAGTGAAAGTCGCCTTCTGGTGATGTTTACCATGGGGGTTTCCGGGCCGCCGGCGCCACGACGCTGCCGTGGCGGCCCGGGTCGAGAATCAGTCCGTCCAGGCATCCCGCCACGCGCCGCTCAGGGAAGCGCAGGCCACGAAGGCGGGATTCAGCAAGCTGTCGCCGGTATTGTAACGCAGCGCTTTCCAGGATTCGCAGTCGACGAGATGTCCGCCAGCACCCTCCAGGACAGCCTGCGCCGCAGCAGTGTCCCATTCGCTGGTTGGGCCGAACCTAGGATAGAGATCGGCCAGACCCTCCGCCACCCGGCAGCATTTGAGCGAACTGCCCAGCTCCTCGACCTCGACATTGCCCAGCGACTCGAGCAGACGACGAGTGGTCGCACCTCGATGAAACCGGCTGACGACGACACGCAAAGGAGCGTGAGAGCGGACCTTGAGCGCTTCCCAGCCCCCACCGTCACGCGACTGATACCAGGCCCCCCGGGCCGGCTGCCCGACCCATACCTCGCCGGTGCGGGGCTTCTCGACCACTCCCAGGACGGGAAGATTTCGGTCGATCAGGGCCACATTGACGGTGTATTGATCCGAACCTCGAATGAACTCCTTGGTGCCATCCAGCGGATCGACCAGCCAGTAGGTCGACCACTGCCGACGCTCCGACCACGGAATGGAGGCCGACTCCTCGGACAGGATAGGCCAGTCGCGAGAGCCCATCGACGACAGCCCTTCGACCAGCACTTGGTGAGCGGCCAGGTCCGCGGCCGTGACCGGGCTATCATCCGCCTTCTGCTGGGTATCGAGAGCGCCATGCCCGACAGCCTCGATGGCGGCCCCGGCTTCCCGTGACAAGGCGACGAGAGGAGCGATCAAGGATTGCAGCGGTAGGTTCATGGGTCGGCTCTTCTGATAAGGGAAGTCGATCGACGATCCGGAGTACCCGACCGTCGTTGGTGAAACGGCAGTCACTGTCACGCGCCCATGTCGTTAGACCAAAGGCTAAGGCCAGGCAGTCCCGGAGCTATCTACATCTTAAGTAGAATGGAACTACTCCGCCTCCCGAAAAGGAATTCATCCGATGACGGCAGCACCCGAACCAGCATCCGAAGCGCCCTCGACGGCGGCCCGTGTCGGTCTCATTCTTGGCCCGGTCTGGATCGTCGCGACGCAGATCCTGCCAGCCCCCGCCGGCATGGAACCGGCAGCGTGGCATTGCGTGGGCCTGGCACTGCTATTGGCAACCTGGTGGGCAACCGAAGCCATTCCGATTCCAGCCACCTCGCTGCTACCCATCCCGCTGGCGCCCGCGCTCGGCATCGCCGATCTCAAGGGAACGGCCGCCAGCTACGCCAACCCCACGATCTTTTTGTTCCTTGGCGGCTTTCTACTGGGAATCGCCATGCAGCGCTGGAATCTCCACCGCCGGATTGCGTTGCGCATTCTGAACGTCGTCGGCCAGAAACCCAAGCAGCAGATTGCCGGATTCATGCTGGCCACGGGGTTCATCAGCATGTGGGTCTCCAATACGGCGACTGCGATCATGATGCTGCGCATCGGCATGTCGGTGATATCCCTCTTCGCCGACGCGGAATCGGATGAAGTAAAACGTTATGCCACCGCCCTGCTGCTGGCCATCGCCTACTCCGCCAGCATTGGCGGCGTCGCGACGCTGATCGGCACGCCGCCCAACGCCATACTCGCGGGCTATCTCTCCAGCGAGCAGGACATCGAACTGGGATTCGCGCAATGGATGGTGATTGGCCTTCCGGTCAGCTTGGCCATGATGGTCGTGGCCTGGTGGTGGCTGACCCGTGGCAAGTTCGAACTCAAGCTCGACAATGACGACGGCGACGTCATCGGCGACGAACTGGCCAAGCTCGGCGGGATGAAACCGGCCGAAAAGCGCGTCGGCGTCGTCTTTCTCCTCGCCGCCCTGGCCTGGGTCACGCGACCGCTACTCAACGATTGGGGCGTCGAATGGCTCTCGGACACTTCGGTCGCACTGCTGGCCGGCGTCGGACTGTTCCTGATTCCGAGCGGCAGTGAGCGGCATCGTCCGCTACTGCTGTGGGAGGACGCCCGGGATCTCCCATGGGGAATTCTGCTGCTGTTCGGCG
>NZ_CEXLVS010000192.1:0-8023 GCF_982684285.1 Salinicola sp.
AGGCACGCGTAGACGATCGATATGCCGGCGGCGATGGCGTTGCCGCCAGTCAGCAGCGCCGTGACGGAGTTGAACAGTGCCAGGGCGGCGACGCCCAGCATGAGCAGGCCCTTGCAGGCGTTGACCATCGATTCGAAGTAGCCGTAACCGAACGGATAGGTGTCGTCGTCGGGGGAGACGACCAATCGCCCCACCCGTAACGTGAACAGACCGACCACGGCGTAGATCGCGTTGAACAGGCCATCGAGCAGAATCGCCTGGGAACCGGACAGCACCGAGACCGTCAGCGCCAGGACGCC
This sequence comes from Salinicola sp., assembly GCF_982684285.1. Taxonomy (NCBI): domain Bacteria; kingdom Pseudomonadati; phylum Pseudomonadota; class Gammaproteobacteria; order Oceanospirillales; family Halomonadaceae; genus Salinicola; species Salinicola sp. Next base: position 300 of record NZ_CEXLVS010000192.1, read on the forward strand.
GATGAACGCGGCCACGGCCGTCGAGAGGCGAAGCGCACCGCTTTCGGTGACTGACCGGCCTGTCGCCATTGCATCCCTCCCCCGAATACGCTCTCGATGTCACGGTTCCGGGAACACCCGCTCCCGAACGACGCAGCGGCCTTCATGATCTGTATAATGCGCCGTCAACGAAACGCCACACTATCGACTCAGGAGCCGCCAGCTCGATGGCCAACTACTCATGGGTAATCTCCATGCTCGCGATGACCGTCGCGTTCCCCAACTTCTTCATCTTCAGCGCCACGCGACGCCGCAGCCTGCTGGTGATCGCCTTGACTTCCGTCGCGATTGCCATCGTGACGGCGCTGATCGCAGGACTGACCCAGTAGCATCGGGCGCGTCACTCGGCGTAATCGGGAGGCGATCGCGCGAAGATCGAAAAACCCCAGGGAGTGACATTAGTGCACGGTCGCGGGCGCTTCCTCGGCGGCATCTTCCTCGTCGCCCTCCCAGAGATGGGTGCGAGTGATCGCATGGTCGAGCATTTCGCGCGCCACATCGAAGCGGCTGCGGCGCAACAACTCGACGGCCTCCTCGGAAAAACGGATCGAGACCAGCGGCTCGCCCGTGGCCTCCGCTGGACGCAGTACCACCTCTCCATTGGCGAGTTCGACGATTTCCAGAATCGCGGTATCGGACACGGCTAACCTCTCTTGTCGTGGCGGTGACGACACAAATCAAAGATGAGACCAATAAAAAACGACCAGAGCCTAGGCCCCGGTCGTTGATGTCTATATCCAGACTAACACGTTCGGCCAGAGTCAGTCACCATTCGCTACTGCCCTCGCGCAGGTCCGACAGCAGGGCCTTGAATTCGCCAAGGCACCAGCGCAGCGTGTCCCCCAGCGCGGGCTCGCCGCCACTGGCGATCAGCCCGGAGCGGGCAGCCCGACGGGCCGCACCGTCATCGCCGTGGAGCGCCTGCGCCCGTGACAGCAGCAGCGCAAGCCAACTGTCGGGGTCGCCGGCCAGCCCACGCAGGCGCTCCAGCTCGGCAACGCTGACCGAGGTGGCTCCCAGCCAGGCACGCCAGCCGTCGTGGGGCAGGTCGGTGTGCTCGGTGACCTCGCGCAGCAGCGCATCCAGCGCCAGCTCCAGCTGCCCCAGCGCAGCCTCTTCCAGCGCCATGCGACGCGCCATCGCATGTTCGTCGTCGCCCGGCTCGATCGCCAGCAGCAGCTCGGCCTGATAGAGCAGCTGATTGGTACGGGCCGGCGACGTCATTTGCGCTTGTCCTCCACCTGCCAGCGGCCATCTTCGTAGACCGCTCGCCAGCCGGTTGCCTTGCCGTCCTCGTCGGTCATCACGAACTGGCTCTTGGCCTTGCGCGAGAACCGGATCTGAGCGGGCCGGCCATCCGGGTCCTCGCTCGGCGCCTCGAGCAGGAAGTGGTACTTCTCGGGCAGGGCGTCGGCGTGCGCCTTGAGCTCCTTCACCAACGGTGGGCGCGTCTCCCGATTCTTGGGAAACTGGCTGGCCGCGAGGAACAGACCGCTGGCACCGTCTCGCAGCACGTAGTGGTCGTCGACCTTCTGGCAGGCCAGTTCCGGCATCGGGATCGGATCCATCTTGGGCGGTGCGACTTCCCCGCTTTTCAACAGCTTGCGAGTATTGCCGCAGGCCTCGTTGGTGCAGGCAAAGTACTTGCCGAAACGCCCGCTCTTGAGCTGCATCTCGGAACCGCACTTGTCGCACTCGATCACCGGGCCGTCGTAACCCTTGATCCGGAAGCGCCCCTGCTCGATCTCGTAGTAACCGTCGTCGTCGTTGCTGATGTAGAGCTTGCGCCCCTCGTCGATGAGATAGCTGTCCATCGCCGTACCGGTGTTCGGATTACGCCGCTTGGCACGCAGGGCCTCCGTCTCGGCGGCTTCGTCAGCCTCCGCCGGCACCGCCTCCTCTCCTGGGATCAGGTCGATGGTGGTCTTGCAGCGCTCTTTCGGCGGCAGGTTGTAGCCGGAACACCCCAGGAACACGCCGGTCGACGCGATCCGGATCTGCATCGGCCGGCCGCAGGTCGGGCAGGCGATATCGGTCTCGATCGGCTCGTTGGGCCGCATGCCCTCTTCGCCCTCGGCGCGCTCCAGCTTGCGCTTGAAATCGGCGTAGAAGGCATCGAGCAGCTGCTGCCAGTTCTCGTGCCCCTCGGCGACCTCGTCGAGGCGGTCTTCCATGCGCGCGGTGAAGCCGTAATCGAGCAGGTCGTTGAACGACTCCACCAGGCGATCGGTCACGATCTCGCCCAGCTTCTCGGCGTAGAAGCGCCGATTGTCGAGCTTGGCGTAGCCCCTGTCCTGTATGGTCGAGATGATCGCCGCGTAGGTCGAGGGGCGTCCGATCCCCCGCTTCTCAAGCTCCTTGACCAGGCTGGCCTCGGTGTAGCGCGCAGGAGGCTTGGTGAAGTGCTGCTGAGGATCGATCCGGTCGACGGTGAGGCTCGCCCTCTCGCCGATGTCCGGCAGTTGGGTCTGCTCGTCCTTCTTGGCGATCGGCTTCATCACGCGGGTATAGCCGTCGAACTTGAGCACGCGGCCACGGGCCTTGAGCTCGAAACCCGAGATCTCGATCGTCAGGGTGGTGGCGAGATACTCCGCCGGCACCATCTGGCAGGCCACGAACTGCCGCCAGATCAGCTCGTAGAGTCGCTGGGCATCGCGCTCGACGGGCAGCTCGTCCGCCCGCTGCCTGACGTTGGAGGGGCGAATGGCCTCGTGGGCCTCCTGGGCGTTCTGCTTGCTCGAGTAGCGGTTCGGCGCTTCCGGCAGGTAACGTTCGCCGAACTCCGACTGGATGTAGTCGCGCACCCCGGCGACCGCATCCTGGGACAGGTTGGTCGAGTCGGTACGCATGTAGGTGATGTAGCCGCCCTCGTATAGGCGCTGGGCCAGCGTCATGGTCTTCTTGACGGAGTATCCCAGACGACCGCTCGCGGCCTGCTGCAGCGTCGAGGTGATGAAGGGCGCGTTGGGCTTGGAACTGGTCGGCCGGGTTTCGCGACTGATGACTTCCAGGGTCTCCTGGCGCAGCGGGGCGATGCGCTCCAGGGTCTCCTGCTCGGAAGTCGGCCGGAAGGTCTCACCGTTCTGGCGCACGACCTCGAAGCGTACCGGCTCGCCATCGGCGGTCACGGTATCCGCGTGCACATCCCAGAACTCTTCCGGCACGAAAGCCCGGATATCGCGCTCCCGATCGACGATCAGGCGCACCGCCACCGACTGGACGCGCCCCGCCGAGAGTCCACGCGCGACCTTGCTCCAGAGCAGCGGGGAGATCATGAAGCCGACCACCCGATCCAGGAAACGCCGGCTCTGCTGCGCCTCGACGCGGGCGATATTGAGGGTACCGGGCTGCTTGAAAGCTTCCTGGATGGCGTTCTTGGTGATTTCGTTGAAGACCACCCGCTTGTAGCGGGAGTCGTCGCCGCCGATGGTCTCTTTCAGATGCCAGGCGATCGCCTCCCCCTCGCGGTCCAGATCGGTCGCGAGATAGATGGTGTCGCTCTTGTCGGCGAGCCTCTTGAGCTCGTCGACCACTTTCTCCTTGCCCGGCAGAATCTCGTAGTTGGCCCGCCAGCCGTGCTCGGGATCGATACCCATGCGCCGGATCAGCTGGTCCCACTGCTTCTGTTTCTTGTAGCTCGCCTTCTCGTCCGGCGACATCTTGCGCGTGATCGCCGCCTGCTTGGCGCGCTCCTTGGGATCGCTGGCCTGCTTGGAGGAACCACTGGTCGGCAGATCACGAATATGCCCGACACTCGATTTCACCACGAAATCGTTGCCGAGATACTTGTTGATGGTCTTGGCCTTGGCCGGTGACTCGACGATAACCAGTGACTTGCCCATAGCGCTCCTGCTTCTTTATATCGTGCGGCGATCTTAATCGTGCGGCGACCGGTGACGTGCTCGACGGCCGCCTGGCTACCAGGGCCGGCCGGAAAATCCGCCTACCCTACCCTAGCCTTTCTCGAGGCGCCAGCCGTAGCTCGACTTTGAGCAGCAACGACAGCACCATGTCAATGGCCCTTCATCATGGGGCTGACCGGCTGAATTCCAAGCAGCGGATGTGGATTGTCCACGCGCTCCCTGCCTTCCCTTCATGTCATGCCCTCTTTGGCACGCTACACTCGGGCAGGGGTCGTCATCACCCTGTCGCGCGACCGTGATGCGATGCCAGTGGCTGCCGCCGGAACCCGCGCCATTTCCCGACGGTGCGAGGTGCGTCGACGGCGCGGCTCTGTCCACGGTGGACCTGTCCATGATGGGCGTGTCCATGATGAAATAGCCCACCAATGGGCTCCGGACAGGATGGCTCGCTTGTTGTAAAATAACCACATGTCATCGCCGCGCTTCGATTCACCGATTTTCCAGCGCGGCGAGACGACTCACTCAGTTGCCAGGAGAATTTCCATGCAGCACGCGTTTCACGGCCCGATTCGCCGCACCAAGATCGTCGCCACCCTGGGGCCCGCCACGGATCGCGAGGGGGTGCTGGACGCCATCATCGAAGCCGGGGTCGACGTCGTTCGCTTGAACTTCTCCCACGGCAATCCCGAGGATCACCGGCGCCGCCTCAAGGCCGTACGCGAGGCGGCGGACCGTCACGGTCGGGCCGTGGCCGCCCTCGGCGACCTGCAGGGCCCCAAGATCCGGATCGCCCGTTTTGCCGCAGAAGGCGGGGTGAAACTGGAAAAAGGGCAATCCTTCATACTCGACGTCTCTCTGGACCGCGACGCCGGCGACAGCGAGCGCGTCGGTTGCGACTACGAGGAACTGGCGGACGACGTCGAGACGGGCGACAAGTTGCTGCTGGATGACGGCCGGCTGGTACTCGAGGTCGATCGTATCGACGGCCCCCGGATCCATACCAAGGTCGTCGTCGGCGGCAAGCTGACCAACAACAAGGGCATCAACAAGCAAGGTGGCGGCCTCTCCGCAGCGGCCCTGACCGACAAGGACAAGGAAGATCTCAAGACGGCAATCGATATCGGCGTCGATTACCTCGCGGTCTCGTTCCCGCGCAGCGGCGCCGACATGCAGTACGCCCGCGAGCTGCTCGGCGAGGCCGGCCAGGAGATCGGCCTGGTCGCGAAAATCGAACGCGCCGAGGCCGTTGCCGACCCGGAGACCCTGGACGACATCATCCGGGCCTCGGAAGCCGTCATGGTTGCCCGCGGCGACCTCGGGGTCGAGATTGGCGACGCCCAGTTGATCGGGGTGCAGAAACGGATCATCGCGCGTGCCCGGACCCTCAACAAGGTCGTCATCACCGCCACCCAGATGATGGAATCGATGATCGAGTCGCCGCTGCCGACCCGGGCGGAGGTCTTCGACGTCGCCAACGCGGTGCTCGATGGCACGGACGCGGTCATGCTGTCGGCGGAGACCGCCGCCGGCGACTATCCGGTGGAAACCATTCGCGCCATGAACCGGCTCTGCCTGGGTGCGGAGCGGGAACGCGCCGCGCAGCAGTCCCAGCACCGCATTCACGAAGGCTTCACCCGCATTGACGAGACCCTGGCGCTGTCCGCCATGTACGCCGCCAACCACCTCTCCGGCGTCGTGGCGATCGCCTGCCTGACCGCCTCCGGCTACACCCCGCTGATCGCCTCGCGCATCCGGTCCGGCCTCCCGATCGTGGCGCTGGCCGAAACGCCCATGGTTCAACGTCGCATGGCACTGTACCGGGGCGTGGTGTCACTGGTCTTCGACAGCTCGCGCTTCCCGTTGACCGAGATCAATGCCGGCGCGATCAAGGAACTGGTCGACCGCGGGCTCGCCGACAAGGGCGATCACGTCATTCTGACCCGCGGCGATCACATGAACGCCCATGGCGGCACCAACACCATGAAGATCATCCAGGTCGAGGAGTAAGCCGTGGCGTCAGGCGCCACGCGTCCGATCCACTGAACGACAAAACGCGGAGCCCAGGCTCCGCGTTTTTCGTCGTGACGCCGCAGCGACCGCGGCCCGCTATTCGATCTCGACCAGCACCTCGCCGGGCGTCACCCGGTCCCCCTTGGCCACATGGACGGCCTTGACCGTGCCGCTGATTCTCGCCTGGACCTCGGTTTCCATCTTCATGGCCTCGGTGATCAGCACGGCCTGGCCCTCCTTCACGCTGTCGCCCTCGGCAACCAGCACGTCGACGATATTCCCCGGCATCGACGTGGTGACATGCCCCGGAGAGCTGGCCTTGGCCCGTCCGCCACCCTTGCCTTCCTGGACGAACTCGTCCTTGGCCTCGAACACGACTTCTTCGGGCATGCCGTCGAGCGTCAGGTAGACCCGGCGTTTGCGGCCGCTACCGCTGCCGACGCCGGTGATCTGCACCTCGTAGGACTCACCGTGAACGTCGATGACGAATTCGGTCGGCACGCCCTCGGACACCGGCCGGCCGCCGCCGCCGCCGGAGGCTTCGGCGGCCGGAATCGGTTCGGCCACCAGGGTGCCGTCGCGCCGCCCCTGCAGATACTCCCGCCCGAGATCGGGGAACATGGCGAAGGTCAGCACGTCCTCCTCGCTGTTGGCGAGATCGCCGATCTCCTGCTCGAGCCTGGCCATCTCGGGCTTGATGTGGTCGGCGGGCCGGCCATCGTCGACCGACTCGTTGCCGATCGCCTTGCGACGAACCTCCGCATTCACTTCCGCGGGTGGCTGACCGTAACCGCCCAGCAGGTAGCGCTTCACTTCGTTGGTGATCGACTTGTAACGCTCGCCGGTCAGCACGTTCATGGCCGCCTGGGTGCCGACGATCTGCGAGGTCGGCGTCACCAGCGGCGGATAGCCGAGATCGGCACGGACCCTGGGGATCTCGTCGAACACGTCCTGGATCCGGCCCAGGGCGTTCTGCTCTTTCATCTGGTTGGCGAGGTTCGACATCATGCCGCCCGGCACCTGCCAGATCTGCACGCTGACATCCTCGCGGGTGTACTCGCTCTCGAAAGCCGCGTATTTCTTGCGGACTTCACGGAAGTAGTCGCCGATCTCCTTCAACGCCACCAGATCCAGGCCGGTGTCATAGGGGGTGTCCTGGAACGCCGCGACCATCGCCTCGGTCGACGGATGGCTGGTGCCTCCGGCAAAGGCGGAGATGCAGGTATCGATGTGGCGACACCCCGCCTCGATCGCCTTCATCTGGCTCAGGGAGGCGAGTCCGGATGTCGCGTGGGCGTGGAGATGGATCGGGACGTCCACCGCCTCGACCAGCGCCTGCACCAGCTCGCCGGTCGCGTACGGCGTCAGCAGACCCGCCATGTCCTTGATCGCGATGGAGTCGGCGCCCATGTCGACGAGTCGTTTGGCCTGCTCGACGTACATGTCACGGGTATGAACCGGACTGACGGTATAGCAGATCGTTCCCTGGGCATGCTTGCCGCTGGCCTTGACCGCTTTCATGGCGGTCTCGAGATTGCGCAGGTCGTTCAACGCATCGAAGACCCGGAAGATATCGATCCCGTTGTCGGCCGAACGCGCGACGAACCGCTCGACGACATCGTCCGCGTAGTGACGGTAGCCAAGCAGGATCTGCCCGCGCAGCAGCATCTGCAGCGGGGTATCGGGGAGCGCCTCGCGGAGCGACTGCAGGCGCTCCCAGGGGTCCTCCTTGAGAAATCGCACGCAGGCGTCGAAGGTGGCCCCCCCCCACACCTCCAGGGAGTGGAATCCGATCGCGTCGAGCTTGGCACA
>NZ_CEXLVS010000193.1:0-7986 GCF_982684285.1 Salinicola sp.
CGCTGCCGGTAGCTTACCGGCCGGGTGCGGCGGTCGTCTCGTCGCCAAAACGGGTCGTTGCGGGGGGCGGATCATGACCGAAGAGACTCGAGTTGCCAACCGCGTCGGCTGATGGGGCACGCGATCCGCTGATGACTGCCCATCAGCCAGTCGATGACATCTAGGGGTTGCAAGGTCGTGCCGCCTGCCGGGGTCGCCGTCTCGACCAGGCGCCGGGCACCTTCGGTCGGCTGGCTGCCGACCCGAAGGGTAACGGCGGCGGATAGCGACGCGGGCGCGTACGCGGCGAATCGCTGGGGAACGGGCTGATCGCTGAAGACCAGCAGGAGACTCGGCTGCCCATCGGCGAGATAGCCGCTGGATTCCGCGATCAGTGCGGCCCATTCGCCACCGCTGGCGGCAATTGCCTGCTGGCTGCGCCGATTGCCACTGGCGATGGAGTAGACGCCGGCCATGGCGTTGTGAACCGACAGACCGAACCGGGCCGGGGAGAGCGGTTCGCCCTCATTGAGGCCGTAGAGCATTTCCAGCGTGCGTTCACCATCGCCGTGGCGCGAGGCGTGCAATACGATACGGTCGGCTTCGGGATCGAGCATCGCCAGCATGTCGCAGACGGCGCGCCCGAGCAGGTTGAGGCGACGTCGCAGCATCGCGGGAACGGCCTTGCCGGCAGGTTTGTCTTGCGTGTCGAGTCGAGACTCCCCGGCAGCCTCGCGGTGAGGTGTCCAGGCTCGCCAATCCTGTAGGTAAAGATCCGTCATGGCGTCGCTTCAACGATCCGTATTGCAACAATTTTACGCATCATAACGGAAAACGGCGCTCACGCGGTGCAAGCTTTATGGATTCTGGAGGGGCATCGACGATGTCCACCGTCCGGGGGCGTCAAAGCGCCGAACCGGAGTCCGGCGCACCCTAGGGAGGACGATCCTTCGGGCTCGACAAGACTACCGTCGCTCCCCGATGAAAGACTTGATGCAGGTTAAATCGTGATGTGTGCGGGAGGTAAAAAAACGCGCACCGGTAACCTGGCCGCTATCGGGAATGCCACTCCCTCTCCTGTCACCCGTTCCGAGGCGCGAGATGGCGGCAGCCGCGGGGCGGGGCGCCGATTCGGCGCCGAGACGACCGAGTCGACGTTCCAGCAGACGGCCTTCTTGGCACATCGCTTGACCTCCCGTCGACAGGAGGGGCTGTCACCTGTTGACGTTTGTTGCGCAAGCGTGCGTTTCCTTACCATGCCGTTTTCAAAAATAACAAAAAATGCCATAAGCGGCATCGTGCCATGATATTTGGCTAGGTAATCTTTCAGGCTAATTGCGTTCAATGCAAGTGTCGGGATCTTGGTTTTTACAGATCATCTTGGATGAGCGTGGTATTTTATTTTAAGTCGAGGTTGAAAAAACTTAAGGAAAACAAAATGACTCAGCCCACTGGTATAGAGAGTAGTTTGGCATCAAGAAACGTTTTTCTAGGTGCCGATAGAGTTGAGGAGTTTGGTCGCGCTTTAGAGGACGCTCTGGGAAAGACGGGCCAGAGTCGTGGCGATGAAAAAACTTCCAGTCCGACCAATCGTGGGGATGATAAAGACGAGCAAAAAATACCCATTGATGAGATCGGGGATATCCTGGGTGGAGGAGGAATGGGTTCCGATACCCCCGTCGTGGATGGCTTGATCTTTGATGACAAGGTCTCACTGGAGCGCGACACGCGGCGCAACGCTGATGACGAAGAGTCTGACAAGGCCGAAGACAAAAATGTCGTTCGGAACGCGCTGGAAGAGTTGCTGGAATCTGACCCTGAATTTGCAGAAGCCTTTGACGAAGCCATAGAGAATGGCGTTCGCGTCAACTTTCGTCTCAATGGCGACGACAGTCGCGCCTCGATTGTTAACGGCGATGTGCTTCAAATCGACATCCCCAGTGATGCAGACGTCAAATCTTCGTTGAAAGAGGTGTTCAACGAGGATTCGAACTGGGATGTGCAACCCCCCGGTGAGGGTCCCGGTTTTGATGAAGTCATGGCGGATGACGATATGTCAGGGGAAGAGTTCGTCGATGATATGGAGCGCCTCGGAATTTTCTCTTTTTCAGGAGAGCATGGCGATAAGATTCGTAAAGACGTAATCTACATGTACGATAATAGCGGTTTCATGAAAGAAACCATGCGTTCTACGCTGGAAGACACCAATGGAGAAAAGAAATTCAACTTCTCCACCATTGGCCAGGGTGGCGGTACCGTTAGCTCTCCATTCGACGACTATTCCACGACACTGAACGCCCATGATGCCTACGAAGGTGTTAGAACGGAGGATTATGAATCCAAAGATAATCTCGGCAACGTCTCCTTGATGGCGCACGAGATAATGCACTCCTTTCTCGGGATCGGCGACAAGCCCACCATCGGCATTGGCGGCGCCGTGGTCCAGCAGGAACTTCAAACCAAGCCAGGCGGCGGTCGAGTCACCTATGACGAGGAACACAAGGGGGCGCCCATTGATATCCACGAGGGGTTTGATGCCAAGAGTTATATCGATGAAGTCAGAGGGGGTGGCCTTGACGATCTTTCAATGGATGAGCTGCTGGATGAAGTTGATGGTGTCAGTGTTGGTCTCGCATTGATCAAGGATGATGATGAGTTCGATGACAAATTGAATAGCTTGGTCGAGACGATTCGCGAGGGGGTCGATGTTGAAGATCGAACCACACTTTACATGGAAGGTGATCTTGCAGAACGGTACAAGCAGCTGCTGGATTATAATCTCACCAATGGTGACTATGACAATTGGCAAGAGCTGCACAATGATACCAAAGAGCAACTTATGGACCGCCTTGGTAATTTTGGTGATGAGGCAGACGTATTTGCGGGTTATCTCAAGCGACACGATGGTGAAGAGCAACTGAAGGAGCTGTCTTACGATGCGTGGCGGTCAGATAATCACTTGGTGCCCAGAGATGACTTTATTCAGGGTGAAGAGGATTTCGATCATAATCTCAATGGTATCGTCAAGACTATCGTTGATGGTGTCGATGTGGATGACCGGAAGACCCTTTATATGGAGGGTGATCTTGCTGACCGCTATAAGGGCTTGCTTGAATACAACCTCGTCAATGGGGATTTCGATAGCTACGAGGATCTGAGTGAGTTCACTAAAAAGCAGCTCAAGGACCGCATCGGCAACTTCGATGATGAGGCCGATGTTTTCAACGGCTATCTGAAACGCCATGGTGGCAACGAGCAAATCGACGATTTGGCCAAGCAGGTTTGGAATGAGAGTGGCATTTGACAGCAATGGATAGCCGCTGCCAGCTCCCGACATGACACGAGCCCCGGCCACTCCCAATGGCCGGGATTTTCATGCCGAACCGGCCACCTTTCAAAAGTGCTGTTCGAATAGATGGTTGACGGGAGAGCGAGCCCGTATGGCTGGCTTTTTATCGCCCGGATTCTCAAAAGCCGCTCAAATTCATCTCGTCCTGGTCCCGCATCGACTACCGGCTACACGGATCGTCGAGCGGCACCTCGCGAGGCCGGAAGCGGCGGGAGATGGCGTCGATGGCGATGTTGAGCGCGGCGGTGACCAGCAGCAGGAAAAAGGCCTGATCGAACATCAGGTACTGAAAGCTGGAGTCGATGTAGAACCCCAGGGTCGCGACACCCAGCATGCCGAGCAGCGCGGTCTCTCGCATGATGACCTCCGCGCGGTAGCAGATCAGGGCCAGCAAATTGGGATAGAGGCGGGGCAGCAGTTCGTAGGCGTAGCGCCCGGACGCCGGGAGATTGGGCATGCCCAGCGTCAGACCGTCGGCGTGACGCGCGACCAGGAACGCGATCAGGGCACCGTTGTGCAGGGCGAGTGCCAGCCACGCCGGCAACATCGACGGCCCGAGCATCAGCAGGAAGATGAAGGCGAGCATCAGTTCCGGCGTCGAACGCACGACGACCAGCAGCATCCGTCCGCCGAAACCCAGCCAGGGGCGGCCGAAGTGACGGCTGGCCAGCGGCCATAGCAGTAGCGCCAGTAGCAGGCTGCCGACAGTGCCCATGAGCGCCAGCAGTAGCGTGTTGCCGATCGCCGGCAGCAGATCCGGCAGCCCGGCCAGCCAGGCGCCCAGGCCGGGGAGGTTTCCCTCCAGCAGCGGGGCCGGCCACAGGTCGTGGCTGACGAAGCGCCACAGCAGCTCGCCATCGACATCCGGCCACGGGCCGAGGAAGAACAAGGCGCCCACCAGCAGCGGTAACAGCAGGCGACGATGTCCCCACCACTGCAAGGTGGCGACCAGCGCGTAGAAGATCCAGAGCAGCGCACCGGCTTCGCCGAAGCGTCCCTCGCGAAAGGCGCTCTCCAGATAGAACCCGAGTGTCGGCAGGCCCACGAACCCGAGCAGCACGCTGGCGCGCATGGCGCACTCGAATCGATAGCGGGTGTAGCTGGCGAGGCGCTCCCAGACCAGCGGCAGTTCGGCATAGAGGAAGCGTGACAGCCGATCGACCCCGCTGGGCAGCGCGTCGTTCGGCGCCCTAGGCGTGAGCTCCAGAATCTCCGCGTAGACCTTGGCGAAGATGCCGGCATAAGGAATGGCCAGCGCGGCAAGGGCGGTGACCGCGGACAGGCCGAAAACCTGGAGAAACAGCAGTGCCCAGAACAGCTCGTGGATGGCGCGGACGAATGCACAGAGACCGCGCACCAGTCTCGAGCGATGAAACAGCAGCGCCAGCGGAAAGCCGAGTATCGCGCCGATGAACGTGCCCCACAGCGCGACACTGACGGTGAGGACGATGGCGCGCAACGGGCTCTCCAGCGCCATGAAATCGGGCCAGGCGAAACCCAGGGCCATCCGCCACAGCTCGCCCCACGGATCGACCGTGATGATGCGCAGGTCGGCGAAGGGAAGCAGCAGCAGGCAGAGCAGTATCAGCGCCAGCGAACGGCGCGCCAGCGTCAGGCCAGGGCTGCGTCCCCGCAGCAGACCGGGGGCGGCACTCATGTCGATGCGGCGACTCCGGCCTCGTGGTTCGATGGGCCGGCATCCGGATAGAGGGCGTCGAGGCTCGCCAGTGTCAGCTCGCGGGCGGGCGCGTCCAGCACCACCTGACCGCCACGCAGACCAATGACCCGATCGAAGTGGTCCAGCGCCAGCCGGTGCTGATGCAGCGCAATGATGCTGGAGGTGTGGCGCGCCTGGATGCGCGCCAGCAGCCGCAGCGCCTGATGGGGGTCGACGCTGGCCAGCGGTTCGTCGCCGAGGAAGACGCTGCGCTGCTGGTACAGGGCTCTGGCGATCGCCACGCGCTGGCGCTGGCCCCCGGAAAGCTGCTCCACCGGGCGGCGGAGCAGGCCTTCCAGGCCCAGTTCACGGACCAGGAGGCCGATCTCCTGCCAGGTTTCGTGCCGGGGCTTCAGGAGATTGATCAGGTTGGCCAGCGCCCCGTGCCGCTCCAGTCGTCCCATATAGACGTTGTGATAGACCGAGAGTAGCGGCACCAGGCCGTGCCCCTGCGGACACCAGGCGGCCTCGCTGTCCAGCCGGCGCCGAATCTCGGCGAGCAGCGTGGACTTGCCGGCACCGCTCTGGCCCAGCAGGGCCACGCGCTCGCCAGCTTCGAAGGTCAACGAAAGGCCGGGCAGCACGACTTGCGTCCCGTGACCCAGATCGACCCTGTCCAGCTCCAGTAGCGGCATCGGTGTCAGCGCAGCAGACCGATGGATTTGCCCACCGCTTCGATCGGGCCATAGTCGTCGTTGCTGGCCGGGATGAAGCCCGAGCGCGGAAAGCTTTCCAGCAAGGCAGGGTCGGTCATGTCGAGCAGCGCCTGCTGCACCTTGTGGGTGAATCCCTCGCCGTAACGTTCGTCGGCATCGCCGCGCAGGGTCCACTGGTAGTCCGGGTAGGTCGGCGATTCCCAGATGACTTCGACCTTGTCGGTATCGACGCGGCCATCCTCGACGGCGGCGTCCCACACGGTGAAGTTCACGGCGCCGATGTCGTAGGTGCCGGATTCGACCAGCGCAATGGTGCGGGTGTGGTCGCCGGAGAAGCCGACGCGGGAGAAGAGCTCGTCGGGGGCTTCATCGAAGCGCTGGCGGATGAAGTGCTCCGGCATCAACCGGCCCGAGGTCGACGTCTTGGCGCCGAAGGTGAACGAGTGCCCGGCGACCGACTCGGGAAGCTCGTCCTGGTTCGGCTCGATACCCGTCGCGGTGTTGGCGATGAAATAGCTGCGGAAGTCGGCGTCTTCCGCGCCCTGGGCGATGGCTTTCGAGCCCGGTACCAGCTGGCGGGCCTGTACGCCCGACAATCCACCGAACCACGCCAGTTGCACCTGGTCGTTGCGGAAGGCGGTGACCGCGGCGCCGTAGGAGGTGACGGGAACGTACTCGACATCGACCCCGAGCTTGTCCGACAGGTAGTCGGCAACCTTGGAGAAGCGCTCGACCAGGCGTGACTGATCCTCGTCCGGAATCGCGGTGAAGCGGAAGGTATCGGCGGCATTGGCGGCCGAGCAGACCATTGTCAGGATCAGGGCGAACATCAAGCGCATGAGCGGCGACCTCGGGTGAGAGAAAAGACGCCCATGATAACCGCATTGCGGCACCGGGATTAAACTGGCGTGGTCGTAGGAAATGACCGATACGTCGAGGTCGGAACAGCGGCCTGCCTCATGCCTCCTTCGGCGGGAACTTGGTCGGTCGCAGGCTCTCCTTGATGGTCCTGAGGTGCGGCAGGAAGGACTCGCCCCGGCGCAGCGTCACGCCCGTCGCCAGGACGTCGATCAGCGCCATGTGGATCATGCGCGAGCTCATCGGCATGTAGACTTCGGTGTCCTCCGGTAGATCGACCGGGAGGATGTCGGTGCAGACGTTGGCCAGCGGCGATCCATCGCGCGTGATGCCGATGACCAGCGCGCCGGCGTCGCAGGCCACCTGAGCCACTTCGACCAGGTCGCGGGTCCGGCCCGTGTAGGAGATGACGACGATGACGTCCCCGGTATGGGACGCCGCGGCGATCATCCGCTGCATCAGTACGTCGTTGTAGGCGCCGACCGGCAGGTTGAAGCGAAAGAACTTGTTCTGGGCGTCGAATGCCGCCGGTGCCGATGCGCCCAGCGCGAAGAAGTGGATCTGCCGCGCCTGGGAAAGATGGTCGACGACGCGTTCGATGCGCCTGGGGTCGATGCCGCGACGGATCTCGTCCAGCGCCGCGATGGTCGCGCCGATGATCTTGTCGGTATAGGCGGCGGCGGCGTCGTCACTCTCGACGCTGCGGCTGACGTAAGGGGTTCCGCCCGCCAGGCTCTGGGCCAACTGGATCTTGAAGTCCGGGTAGCCCTTGGTCTCGAAATTGCGACAGAAGCGGTTGACCGTGGGTTCGCTCACCGTGGCAGCCTGTGCCAGAGTGGCTATGCTCATGCCAATCGCCGCATTGGGGTCCTGGAGGATGACGTCGGCGACCTTGCGTTCCGAGCGATTCAGGTCGTCGACCCGCGAACGAATGCGGGCGATGAGATCGTGCATTGCCATGATTGCGGGGCATCTCCTAGCGGCGGAATGATGATTGATTCGTCACACAGGCCCTGCATCCTAGCCTCTGGCGACACCAGCGCCAAGCTGCGACAGTCGAGGCCGCATGCGCCCGCTGGCGGCGAGGCACGATACAATGGTTTCGGTAGAGGTAATTTAGTTACGAAGTTGCATGTCAAAAGCCATTCGCATGGCGTATTTTATTCGTAAATTAACGACTCTGGTGGAGGGAGGCAATGACTCGAGAGGCAACGCCCAACGTGGATTTGGCTCTGTTCGGTGCGCTCGGCGACCTGGCACTGCGCAAGCTTTATCCGGCGCTCTATCACCTGGATCGCGATGGTCTTCTGGGGGCCGACACCCGGATTCTGGGGCTGGCACGACGTGAGCACGACGCCGACAGTTTCCGCAGCACGGTGCTGGGGATGCTCAAGAAGCGGGTCAAGGCCAAGGAGCTCGAGCAGACC
>NZ_CEXLVS010000194.1:0-7971 GCF_982684285.1 Salinicola sp.
CTCGGCGATCAGCCATGCCACCCCCCAGCGCAGCCAGGTGCTGACGATCAGCGCATCGCGACGCTCGAGCTGGGCCGTGATGTCCTTCCAGACCACGACCGCCGCCACCGCCCGCGAGCGGTCGTCGCCAGCCCGGCTCAGCGGGATCAGCGTCAACAGGTAGCCACGACCGTCGTTTCCCTGGACCACGGACCAGTTCGTCCGGTCGTGAACGACCGGCACCTGGCGTCGTGACACCCAGTCATCGATCAGCTTCTGGGAGCTGTCGGTCACGCGCCACGAGCCCGAACCTTCGCCGACGCCATCCTGACGGGAGAGAATCGCGACACCGCTCTCCAACTGGTCGGAGAGCCTGTCGACATCGGGCACGACGGCCAACTCCACCTCCAGCAGTCCGACCAGGGTATCGCTCTTCTCATCCTCCGGGCCGAAGATCGGCGCGATCCCGGCCGTGGTGGCTCGCGAACCGTCGAACTCGATGCCGTAGACCGCACCCCGGGTCTCCAGGCTCCGTCGCAGCAGATAGTCGCTACCCCCGGATGTCCGGGGCGCGCCATTCGACTGCAGGCTCAGGAAGGGATTCGCATCGCTGTCACCGGGCAGGAAGAGATTGAGTTCCAGGGCGCTGCCCGCTTCCAGCGCCCTCCAGTAGGGGGCGAGGTTCTCGCGCAGCCGGGTCCGGATCGCTTGCAGCCGCTCCGGCGAGACCGGGTCCGAGGCCTGCGCCATGAGCCCCCGAACCACCGGGTTGGCGACCAGCGTGGTTGCCAGCAGCTGGACGCGGCGCTCGAGCCCCGCGCGGGAGGCGTTGATGGTGATCCCCTGCTCCCGGGACTGAAAATCCAGGTCCCGGGAAAAGTCCTCGCGATCGTTGAACAACGCCTGCAGCAGCATCCAGCCGAAGAACAGCGTCAGCAGGACGCTGCCCAGCACAATCAGCCATATCGGTAAGCGAGAGACCTTCACCCGGGTGTCACCTCATGAACGGTTCGCAAGCACGTCACGACTCATGCTTTTTCATGAGGGTAACTCATTCGGCTACTCCGTCGACCGTTGAATGGATTGCGAACCGATCCACTGACAGGCGAATTGCCATGCGGCACGACCGCTGCGGACGCCTCGCAGTGTCGCGTAGCGTACCGCCTCGGCGCGGGCCGCCTCGCTCCAGGCATCCTCTCCTCCCAGGTGCGCGACCCAATGGTGACAGGTCTCGAGGTAGGATTGCTGGTCGAACGGATGAAACGCCAGCCACAGGCCGAACCGATCCGACAGCGAGATCTTTTCCTCCACGGCGTCGCCATGGTGCAGCTCGCCATCGACCAGGTGAGTCTGTTGATTGTCGGCCATGGACTCCGGCAACAGATGACGACGATTCGACGTGGCGTAGAGCAGTACATTGTCAGGTGGCCCGGTCAGGGTGCCGTCGAGAACGCTCTTCAACGCCTTGTAGGCATCGTCGCTGCCCTCGAACGACAGATCGTCGCAGTAGACGACGAATCGCTCCGAGCGGTCGCGCAGACGCTGCACCAGGATCGGCAGCGCGACCAGGTCGTGACGGTCGACCTGGATCAACCGCAGCCCCTCGTTGGCCAGCGTGTTGAGCAGGGCCCGCACCATCGACGATTTGCCGCTGCCGCGGGCGCCCCACAGCAAGGCGTGGTTGGCGGGGTAGCCCTTCAGGAACGCGCGGGTGTTGTCCAGCAGGGCGCGCTTCTGGCGCTCGACCCCGATCAGATCGTCCAGCCGGACGCCATCCCGGGGGGATACCGCGACCAGCTGCCCGCCAAGCGGGTGGGACTGCCACAAGGCCGCGACATCACGCCCCCAGTCGACCGCTGGCGGCTGCTCGGGCAGCCACCCCTCGACACGATCCAGCAAGCGGCTCAAACGTAGCGCCAAATCACCATCCATCCTCGATTCTCCTTGAAACGAACTGGGCCAGACGATTCCGGCAAGAGGCTTCACGACCGGGGGGAAACAGCGACGAAAATCGATCTCCCCGGAGGATTGCAGGTTGCCGGAAACAGAGTATCTTGTGCCGGCTGAATCCGCGGGTCCAGTCGCATCCCGTTCGGTCGGCCCGAGTCATCGGCCATGGGGTGAGGTCGCGACACCGCCACTCCTCCCCGTTTCTCCCACACCGCATTCCAAGGAGTGACGATGGCGTTCCGCTTACGTTTGCTCGCCGTACCGCTGCTGGCGGCCTCCCTCGGTGGCTGCCTGGCGCTTCCTCAGGTCGGTTTCATGCTGGGGCGAATCGCGCTGTCGTCGATGGGCGTGGAGAACGTCCGCATCGGCAACTATCACTTCTCGCCCGGCCTGGAAGGGATCGACGAGCTCTCGCTGCTGAGCTCGGGGCTGGCGTTGGCCGGTCTGCCGGTGAACGTCGATCTGCCGCTGGCGATGGCGCTGCCGGCGGGAACGCCGTCGGTCACGCTTCAGGGCTTCAACTGGCAGCTCCAGGTGCCGGGCGCGGAACCCACCGCCGGCGAAGTCACCGACCCCATTGCACTGCAAGGCGGCGCGACGACCACCGTGACCCTGCCCGTCGCGCTGGAGCCGAGCGGGATCGACGCCCTCTCCTCCAAGGCCGAGCGGGTTTCATCCCTGCTGTCGCTCGCCCGACGATTGAGCCGCGACGGCGAACTGCCGGCGGGAAGTCGTCTCACCTTGACACCCACGCTACCGGCCGCCCTCGACGGTATCGTCACGCCGCCGACACTGGCGCTGGACATCGGTGAGCCGGCCGACGGCAACCAGCGCGCCCCGTCGGCTTGACCGGCCTGCCAGGCCGGGTATCTTGGGCCAATCGACATCCCCAACAACGCATGACCAGAGAGTTTCGGAGACCATCATGTCAGGAAGACCCTCCCCCCGGCTGATCGGCGCCCTCGGCCTCGCAGCCCTGCTGAGCGCCTGCAGCACCTCGCCGACGGGCCGCAACCAGTTGGCCTTCTATTCCGACGACGAGCTGGCGCAGATGGGCCAGCAGAGCTTTGCCCAGTACCAACAGGAACTGCCCACGGTCAGCGGCGCCCAGGCCAACTACGTGCAGTGCGTGGCGAAGGCGATCACCGCCGAGGTCCCCGCCAGCGCCGGGATCTCCGAGTGGGAGGTCAAGCTGTTCAAGGACGACACCGCCAACGCCTTCGCGCTGCCGGGCGGCTATATCGGTGTCAACACCGGACTGCTCGACGTCGCCACCAACCAGGATCAGTTGGCCGCGGTCATCGGCCACGAGGTCGGTCACGTGCTGGCGCACCACGCCAACGAGCGGGTTTCCACCCAGGCAGCGACGCAGAGCGGACTCTCCGTGCTGCAGACGGTGGCGGGGCTACAAGGCGCGGGTGGCGAACAGGTGATGGGGCTGCTGGGTGCGGGGGCGCAGTACGGCGTCATCCTGCCATTCTCGCGCAAGCAGGAATCGGAAGCCGACCTGGTGGGGCTGGACCTGATGGCGGATGCCGGATTCGACCCCAGCGCCAGCATCCAGCTGTGGCAGAACATGGCGGCCAACAGCCAGGGCCAGCCGCCGGCCTGGATGTCCACCCACCCCAGCAACTCGCAGCGGATGGAGGGCCTGGACAATCGCCTCAGCGAGGCCCAGCCACGCTACGAGCAAGCCAGGGCCAACGGCAAGCGGCCCAACTGCAAGGTTTGATTGGGATCCGGGCAACATAATTCGAAGGTGTTCGAGTTACCACTGATGTCGCGTCAACCGCCCTGTTGCTCGTGAATGCGAGGGGGATCCCCTCGCGCTCCCCTTTCTTGACGTCGCATGACGGCGAAACCCTGACCGCTGGAGCGCTGCTCCCGGGTCGGCGCGTAAGCACATCCCTGTGCCGACGCGCCTCTGGCGACATCCCTGTCGCCAGACCCGTCTCAGCGCTCCAACTGTCAGCACCGTCATGAAGACGTCAGGGGGTGGCAAGTTCGACGTACAGGCTTTGCCCGGCCTCTCCGCCTACGAGCGCTTACAGCTCCCGTCTCAGCAGCTCCCGCAGCGGTGCGGTATCCGGCCGCACCTGGCGCCACAGCCAGAAGGATTCGGCAGCCTGCTCGATCAGCATGCCGAGCCCGTCGACCGACCGCGCGCCCCGCTCGGCGGACCAACGCAGGAAGACGGTCGGCTCGGCGGCGTACATCATGTCGTAGGCCAGGCCGTCCGCCGCGAAAAGGCGATCCGGCAACGGCGGCAGGTCGCCGGCAAGACTGGCGCTGGTTGCATTGCCCCCCAGGTCGAACGGTCCCTCGATGCGATCGAAACCGCAGCCGGTGACATCGCCCCTGTCGGCGAACAGCGCCGCCAGCGTCTCGGCCTTCGACACGGTGCGGTTGGCCACCGTCAACGTCGCGATCCCGGCCTCCAGCAGCGGCTCGATCACCCCGCGCGAGGCACCTCCGGCGCCGAGCAGCAGGACGCGAGCACCGGCGAGCGGCGCAGCGTGGGCGTGCAGGTCGCGGACCAGGCCGACACCGTCGGTGGTATCGCCGAACAGTCTGCCATCCTCGCCTACCAGCAGCGTGTTCACGGCGCCGGCGAGCTGCGCCCGCGGCGACAGCACGTCGGCCAGCGCGAACGCCTCCTGCTTGAACGGCACGGTCACGTTGCCGCCTCGACCGCCGGCATCGACGAACGCCCGCCAGGCGCTCGCGAATCCGGTCACGGGTGCCTCGATGGCGTCGTAACGCAGGTTCTGGCCCGTCTGCTCGGCGAAGGCGGTGTGAATGCGTGGCGATTTCGAGTGGCCAATGGGATTGCCGAAAACGGCATAGCGGTCGGTCATTTGGGTAACGGCTCCTCGGTGGTATTCAGCCAGTCGCGGGGCTGGAGATAGGCGAGCAGGCGCGCTTCCTCGGAGCCCGGCTGCGGCGCCCACTGGTACTGCCAACGCGCCAGCGGCGGCATCGACATCAGGATCGATTCGGTCCGCCCGCCGCTCTGCAAACCGAACAGGGTGCCCCGGTCCCATACCAGATTGAACTCGACGTAACGGCCCCGACGATAGGACTGGAACTCCCGCTCCCGCTCCCCGAAGGGTGTCTCGCGACGGCGTTCGGCGATGGGCACGAACGCTTCCAGGAAGCTGTCTCCCACCGAGCGCTGGAAGGCGAAGCAGGTCTCGAACGGCCACTCGTTGAGGTCATCGAAGAACAGGCCGCCGACCCCCCGGGTCTCGTCGCGATGCTTGAGCGTGAAGTACTCGTCGCACCACGCCTTGAAGCGGGGATACACCGCTTCGCCGAACGGTTCGCAGGCCCTGGCGGCAACCCGGTGCCAGTGTTTCGTGTCTTCGAGACTGGGGTAGTAAGGCGTCAGGTCGTAACCGCCGCCGAACCACCATACCGGTTCTTCGCCCGCCTTGTCGGCAATGAAGAACCGCACGTTGCCATGCACGGTCGGCACGTGCGGATTCCGCGGGGGCAGCACCCACGAGACACCCACCGCGTGAAAGCTGCGCCCCGCCAGCTCGGGGCGCGCGGCGGTTGCCGAGGGTGGCAGTTTCTCGCCGTGGACGTGGGAAAAATTGACGCCGCCTTTCTCGAACAGCGCCCCCTCCTCGATCACCCGCGAGCGACCGCCTCCCCCTTCGGGGCGCTCCCAGGTCTCCTCGCGAAACCGCCCGCCGCCGTCGAGCGACGTCAGCGAGTCGCAGAGTGAATCCTGCAGCGTGAGCAGATAGTCCTTGACGCTTTCGAGATGGGGATGTGCCACGGTCGTCGTTCCTTCGGGTCCGGAGAATATGAGTTCAGGGCGGGAATCGGCACTGCGGCTGCGCACGTCCCGGCACCTTCAGGCGCGCAGCAGCCGGCCGGTCATCAGGTCGCGGATGGTACTTGGCCGGTCGCGTCCACCGAGCGGCCCATCGACGATCGCACCCAGCGCATCGCCGAATGTCCGGCGCACTTCGTCGGCGCTCATCGCCGGCGCTTCGCCCGCGCGATTGGCCGAGGTCGACACCACGGGTCCCCCCCAGGCGGCGCACAGCCCCTGCACCAGCGGATGGTCGCTGACACGAACCGCCAGCGTGGGATGCCCCCCTCTCAGCAGCGGTCTGGCCCGGCCATTGTCGGGTATCAGCCAGGTGTGAGGCCCCGGCCAGGTCTCGAGGAGACGTCGGCGGGCTCGTTCGTCGATGCCCTCGAGCCACTCCGAGAGCTGCCGGATATCGCCGGCGATCAGGATCAGGCCCTTTTCGCTGGCGCGCCCCTTGAGCGCGATCAGCGACGCCAGCGCCCGTTCGTCGTCCGGGTCGCAACCGAGCCCCCACACCCCTTCGGTCGGATAGGCGATGATCCCTCCCTGCCGCAGGGAGGAGACGGCCACCGAGAAATCTTGACGCATCTGGGTCTCTCTATCTGGGAAAACCTGGGTCTCTCTTCCACCGGCATCCGGGCCTTGCTTCCGCCACAGTCCGGCTGCCATTTCCACGGCAGTCGCGCCGCTGCCCATGGGCCGAATTCTAACACGCCGGCAAGCGGCCAGGCCGTGCTCCAACGTCGCACCCCAGACGCGCTCGAGGTGGCGAAGGCGCCTGGCGGCGGCCATATTGAAGGAGCGGATGTTCATCGACCGAACAGGACAATCAAGGAACCGCCAATGCCCCGCTCATCGCTGCCCCCGATACTCCTCTCGCTGGCGCTGACCGGCGGTCTCGCCGCCTGCGCCCAGCAGCCGGCGCAACCGCCCGCCCCGCGAGCCTCCCTCGCCGACGAACTGGTGATGGCAACGGTCTGGATGCAGTCCTCCGGCGAGTACGCCGCGCTCAGCCACCAAGCCTTCAATCTGGCCCGCATGAACCTGGACCGCGCGCTCGCCGCGCCTGGCAGTCAGACCCAGCGCCCGCCGGCGATCATCGTCGATGTCGACGAGACGGTACTCGACAACAGCCCCTACGAGGCGTGGCTGATCGCCAACGACGAGAACTACGCCAGCGACAGCTGGCACCAGTGGGTGGAGAAGGCCAGCGCGGTACCGATGCCGGGGGCGAAGTCCTTTCTCGACTACGCCGCATCGCGGGGCGTGGAGATCTTCTACGTCACCCACCGCCGCGACAATGAAACGGAGGCGACGCTGCGCAACCTACGCCAGGTCGGCTTCCCCGATGCCGACGGCGAGCACTTCCTGCCGCGTACCGACTCGAGCGACAAGACGGCCAGGCGCCTGCGCGTCGCGCAGTCGCATTGGGTCGTGCTGCTGATGGGCGACAATCTGGGGGATTTCTCCCAGGGATTCGACCGCGAGAGCGCCGCGGCGCGACGCGCCGCCGTCAATGCCCAGGCTGACGCTTTCGGCAGCCGCTACATCGTGCTGCCCAATCCCGCCTACGGCGCGTGGGAGGAAGCGATCTACGGCGGGGACTGGAGCCTGAGCGACGAGCAGAAGTCACGCGCTCGCCGCAATCACCTCGAGGTATGGGGCGGGCCGACACCCTGAAACCTGGCCCGGGGCGAGCAGGGAGGGCGTCAACGCCCTCTCCTGACCCAGCCGCCCGGGGTCTGGACGACCCAGCCATCGAGCTCGAGTTCGAGCAGGCCCAACTGGATGTCGGCGACGGAAAGCCCGGTCAGCTCGACCAGCAGATCCACCGGCGTCGGTGCGTCGCTGAGGGCCGCCAGTA
The DNA here is from genome assembly GCF_982684285.1 of Salinicola sp. Classification (NCBI taxonomy): domain Bacteria; kingdom Pseudomonadati; phylum Pseudomonadota; class Gammaproteobacteria; order Oceanospirillales; family Halomonadaceae; genus Salinicola; species Salinicola sp. The sequence continues at coordinate 7,623 of NZ_CEXLVS010000194.1, forward strand.
GCGGCGACGCCGGTCTCTCGATCGCCGCCGCCTCAGTCGACGGCGCCGGGCTGGCGACCTCGCCCCCCATCGGCCCGGGCGCAGCCGACCGTCGGCGCGGCGGCCGGCCCGGCGGGTCGGATGGAGGCGTGATGGCGGACTCGGGGGTGGATATCGGCACCTGCCAGGGCGAGAGATCGCCCACGATGTCCTCCACATGACGCACCAGCGCGGCCTCGCCCTGCCGGATCAGACGCAGGCAGCCCTCGGACTGGGGATTGTGAATCGACCCAGGTATCGCGAACACCTCCCGGTTCTGCTCCAGCGCCAGGCGCGCGCTCACCAGCGAGCCGCTCTTCTCCGCGGCCTC
>NZ_CEXLVS010000195.1:0-7970 GCF_982684285.1 Salinicola sp.
AGGTTGTAGTTGCCCTTGGCGACGTAGCGCCGGCGGTCGCGCACGGCGAGCAGTTTCCGCACGTGTTCGTCGTAGAAGCGCTCGAAGGCGGGATGCTCGGCATCGCGGCCTTTCACCGAGCTGTGATCCGGGTCGTGGATGTCGGGGAAGAAGGCCATCCACAGCATCTCCTCGAACGCCTCCGGGCTCTGCGAGGTCACCTCGATGCCATCCTTGTGAGCGCGCTCCTGGGCCTGCTCTTGCTCCTTTTTCTGCGTCAGGGGCACCTTCTCCAGCCAGCGATTCCACCAGTAGGGCGTCAGCAGGGGAGGGAAGTCGACGTAGCGGTGGGTCGCGACGTCGGGGTGGGAGGCGAGGTGCTCGAGCAGGATCGTCGTCCCCGAGCGGGCCAGGCCGGCGACGTAGACGGGGCGGTCGACCCGCCTGTCGGCGATCGCGTCCCGGACCGCTCGGGTCTCCAGATTGCCAAGCCGGATCCAGGTGCCGGGTTTGCGGTGGATCCAGCCACCCAGCCAGTGCATCCAGCCGGGGACCACGAAGCCCGGATCGCTGATCTCCCCGCTGGCGGCCGTGTCGTTGTTGGCGTTGCCTGCCCCGGCAGAACGGGGCGTCGAATCGTCGGAATCAAAGTGGCTCATTCGATTTTCGCCCAGCGATAGGTGATGAGAGAGACGATCGTCATGATTGGAAAGAAGACTGCCAGCCAGTGGCGCATCCAGCCCGGCCCGAACGGGAGATACTCGGGTTCCGGCAGGTCGAAGGCGATCCGCGCCACGCCGCTCTCCGCGGGCAGATAGCCCAATGGGTTGGCGGCCAGCCAGTCCCACCACTGGCGTTGCTCGATCACCGGGATCGGCGCCGTGATGGCGACGTTGGCCAATTCGCTATCGCTGTCGCTGACGATCACGTGGGGGGCGTCGTCCTGCTGCACCCACTGCGCGTCGTAGGTGTCCGGCGTGACCTGCACGGTCGGTGTGTCGCCTGCCGCCGGCAGCGCGTGGGCGTAGTAGCTCTCCAGCCAGGTCAGTAGCGCCAGCAGCGGCAGGATCGAGACGAGCGTGGGCAGGAACACCAGCCCGAGATGCTTGAAGGCGGTGAGGAACTGGTTGCGGATCAAGGGACCGGCGTCGCTGAACTCACCGTCGAACTCGTTGAGTTGCTTGCGTGCGGCACGGGCCTCGCGTTTGGCGCTGCCGATTCTGCCTTGCGGCGATACCAGTCGATACAGGAACAGTGTGCCGATACCGGCGATCGTCGCCCATACGATCAAGCGCACGGTGGCCGGCAGAAACGGCTGCATCCCGCCATCGATGGCGCCGAAGATCGGATCAGGCAGATTCAGTAAACCCATGTGTCCTCCTGACACGAGCCCGTCCTCGGCGCGTTGTCCGGCGCCGAAGAGAGTGGTGGCGTTTCATGGCGAGGGGTTGCTCGCGTCGCGATCGATGATCGGGACGAGCCGGGACTTCCCCGGCCCGTCACCCCGAATTCACGAGCGCTGGTCGGTTTGCGGCGTCTCGCGCTGCGCGTGTTCGACGCGGGTAGTGGACGGCGGCGACTCGGGATCCTGAGCGATGCGGGCCTGGGCCGTGGATGAGTCGCCCGCCGAGGCCGCAGCCGCGGCGGCTTCGGCCTTGCGGCGGCGGCGCATGCGACGGATCGGCCACATGATGACGAAGAACAGCGCCATGCCGACGGCGGCGATGATGCCCCACAGGGCCGTGAGAAGGCTCAGGCCGGCGCCCGGGCCGACATAGGCCTCGGCCGTGAGCGGCAGGATGGCGCCGACGGCCAGTACGCCCGTCAGCAGGAACTTGTCGTATCGCTTGGTCAAACGCGTCATGACGATCACCTCCCAGTGGTGTCGAGATCGGCGCGGAAATCCGCGTCGAGGTTTGCAATGGCGATGCGCTGGCCCGATGAGACCACGGGGACGTACTGCTCCTTGTCGCCTCCGCGAGCGGGATTGATGAACTCCCAGGCGATCTCCCCCTGTGGAGTCGTCTCGAACAGCCGGCCGCCATCGGATTCGGTGATCAGCCGGTTGCCGTTGGGCAGCGTCTGCGCGGCACCGCGCAGGCCGCTGTCGAAGGGATGTTCATCATTGCCGCTATAGCTTGCGACAATCGCATCGTCGTTCGGGTTCACTTCCAGGATGCGGGTACGGTTGCCCCGCTCGAAATTGCCCAGGTTGTCGAACAGCGTGAAGTGGCCGTTGGGCTGGACACGGGCCGAATGCTGGCCCAGCCATGGGCCCTGCATGGCCCAGGTCATCTCCCCCGAGTCCGGATCGACCAGCGCCACGGCCCCGGGGTGCCGGAACGACAGCATGATCTGGCCGCTGCGGCCGTCGGCCGGCGCGAAATGCCGGGTCAGTTCGTCGTCCAGATACTGAACGCTGTTGGTGTGGAGCGGATCTTCCGTGGCGAAGCTCGGCACCGAGTAGAAGAGGCCGGCGAAAGGGGAGTCGATGAAGGCGTCGCCCAGCGACACCTTGCTGATCTCCTCCCCCGTCTCCCCATCCAGCCTGACCAGGTAATCGTCGAGCCACGGGTAGGAGAGCGCCTGGAACTCGGGCACCTCGCGTTGGGTGAACTCGTGGGTCAGCGTGATCACATCGCCGTCCGGGGTGATATCCAGGTCATGATGCGTACTGGCGTGATACTTCCAGATGACCCGTGAATCGGGATCGAGTTTGCCGATGCCGTATCCCCACGGGGTGTCGTTGTCGGCGATGTACATGGCGACCAGATCGCCATTGGGCAGGAGTTTGGCCTTGCGCCAGTACATGCGCTCGTCGGGGCGGGGATCGCGGCCGGTCGGGCTGGTTTCCCAGACATCGCTGTAGGGCAGTTCCCAGCGGTGAACGATCTCTCCGTGCATGTCGACCAGGTTGGCGTAGGTGCCGTCCCCCGAGGTGTAGAGGGTCAGGCCCTCGTAGGCCCTGGCCGGATCCTCGATGGTGGTGCCCCTGTCGTCCCGACGGGCGTCGCGCCACAGGTCGGTATCGGTATAGAGATCGTTGTCGGACTGCTGCGCGATGACGGCAACCGCCGCCTTGTGGGCATCTTCGAGATAGGTATAGGGGAACGATTTCGTCAGAATGACGAAGGCGCCCCCGATGAAAGCCATGAAGGCAATCGCCACGCAGAAGATGGCGAAGCCGGCACGATCCGCATTGTGCATGTCGCCGTTCCTGAAGTTGCTGAATCAGCCCCTTCAATCACCCCGGAGCCTCCCGACGTTCCGCCGGTGAGCCATCCCCGCCGACGCTTCCTGCGCCGGTCGTTATCGTCAATCGAGCTTAAGGGGCCCGGGTCGAAAATGAATGAGGTTTTTTGTCAGCGGGTTTACCGATATTGGAGCGTTTGGTAACCGGCGGTGAGTCGGGTAACCCGCAGGCTCGTCTCCCGGCCGGCCTGGAAGGCGAGGGTGCGCCGCACTGCTCGGATTTTCCTGGCGTTCGGTGACTGGGTCGATATCATCGTCGGCTTCGTCCGTCGGCAGCGTTCGATGGATACCGTTCACGTTTCGAAAAGAGGCGATGCATGAATGCTGTGGTGCTGGCCATTCTGATCATGGTCACGTTGAGTCTGGCGCGGGTATCGGTCGTTTTCGCGCTGATCGTTGCCGCCATCGCGGGCGGGCTTTATGCGGGCATGCCGCTCGATGCCATTCTGGAGGCCTTCAACGGCGGCCTGGGCAACGGGGCGACGGTGGCGATCTCCTATGCGGTGCTGGGAGCTTTCGCGGTAGCGCTTTCGCGCTCGGGTATCACCCAGGGACTGGCGCGACGCGCCGTCCAGCGATTCCATCTCGAGGGTGCCGGCGCTCGCCCGCGTCGCGTGGTACTGGCGCTTTTGGGTTGCCTGCTGCTGGCGGCGATCAGCTCGCAGAACCTGATCCCGGTGCATATCGCCTTCATCCCGATCCTGGTGCCGCCGCTGCTGACGCTGATGAACCGGCTCGAGCTCGATCGTCGCGCCGTGGCCTGCGTGATCACCTTCGGCATCACCGCCCCTTACATGCTGCTGCCGGTGGGGTTCGGGGCCATCTTTCTCAACGACATTCTGCTCAACAACCTCAACAGCAGCGGCGCCCAGCTCGGCCTTCAGGTCGAGGCGGCCCAGGTGCCGCTGGCCATGGCCATGCCGATCGGCGGCATGGCGCTGGGGCTGCTGGTGGCGGTGTTTTTCAGCTATCGCCGTCGGCGACATTACGACGCCCGGGCGTTGGTGGGGCAGCAGGACGACGAGCAGCCCGCGACAAAGCTCGATGAAGACGCCGGCCTCCGTGGCTGGCAGAAGATCGTGCTGGCGGCATCACTGGTCGGCACGGTGGTCGTTCAGCTGTTGACGGATTCGATGGTGCTGGGCGGACTGTTCGGCTTTGCGCTGCTGTCGGTCAGCGGGGTGTTTCGCTGGCGTGCACAGGATGACGTCTTTACCGAAGGCATGCGGATGATGGCGCAGGTCGGCTTCATCATGATCGCGGCCGCTGGATTCGCCGGGGTGATGCAGGCGACCGGCTCGGTGGAGAGCCTGGTGACGAGTTCGGCGGCGATGATCGGCGACCACAAGGGGCTGGCCGCACTGATCATGCTGTTGGTCGGCCTGTTCATCACCATGGGCATCGGTTCATCGTTCTCGACCATTCCGATCATCGCCTCGCTCTACGTGCCGCTGGCGCTGAGCTTCGGCTTCTCGCCGTTGGCCACCACCGCGCTGGTGGGAACGGCGGCCGCGCTGGGGGACGCCGGCTCGCCGGCCTCGGATTCCACGCTGGGCCCCACCGCCGGGCTCAATGCCGACGGCCAGCACGACCATATCTGGGACAGCGTGGTACCGACCTTTCTGCACTACAACGTGCCGCTGCTGGTGTTCGGCTGGATCGCCGCGATGGTGCTTTGAGCCACGAGCCACGAGCCACGAGCCACGAGCCACGAGCCACGAGCTACGGGCTAAGAGCGCCGGCTGGCGTAATCGGCGATGGCGCCTGGTGTCGTCCACCACACGCCCTGGGCCTCGCGGTTGATCGTTCAATCAGGGGAGTGCGATGCCCGTCATCGGCGGCGGCTGGCGTTAATGCGCCAGCAGTTTCCGAAACCGATCGAGGATCATCATCTCCAACTCGTCCATCGCGATCTGATGGTCCCTCGGCGCTACGATGCCCCCTCCGTGCGCGGTTCCGGCACGATTCGGTACCAGATTGCATACATGGCAGGTAAAAACAGCAGGGTCAGGACCGTGCCGGCGATCGTCCCGCCAATCAGCGTGTAGGCGAGGGTTCCCCAGAACACCGAGAACGTGAGCGGGATGAACGCCAGCACTGCCGCCAGCGCCGTCAGCAGTACGGGGCGGGAGCGCTGAACCGTCGCCTCGATCACGGTATCGAACGGCGCCAGCCCCTCCTTGCGGTTCTGACTGATCTGCCCGATGAGAATCAGCGTATTGCGCATCAAAATGCCGGAAAGTGCGATCAGGCCGACCAGCGCGTTGATGCCGAACGGTTGATTGAACAGCAGCAGCGTCGGCACGACACCGATCAGTCCAAGGGGGCTGGTCAGAAAGACCATGATCATCGCAGAGATCGAGCGCACCTGCAGGATGATGACCAACAGGGTCAGCGCTACCATGATGGGAAACAGCGGCAGCATCGCCTGTGTGGCCTTGCCCGACTCCTCGATCGAGCCACCTGCTTCGATTCGATAACCGGGTGGCAGCGCGTCGATGAGCGGCTGAAGCTCGGCGGTGATGGCCGTCGAGACATCCGGCGGCTGCAGCCCAGGGGCGACGTCGCTCCCCACGGTAATGGTCGGGATGCGATCGCGGCGCCGCAGTATCGGATCCTCCATGCGGATCTCGATGTCGCCGACCTGTGACAGCGGAATACGCTGACCCTGCTCGCCGATGAGGGTCAGATCGGCCACTTTCGCCGGGTCGAGCCGCACATCGCCCGCAGCGCGGCCGATGACCTGCACGGTGCGAATATCTTCACGTACCTCGGTCATCGAGACTCCACTCAGCAGGAACTGAAGCTGCTGGGCTGCCGAGCGCGACGAGAGCCCCATCGCGCGCAGCCGGTCCTGGTTCAGCTCGAGATGCAGCGTCGGTACGTGCTCGCCCCAATCGGTGTTCTCCGTACGACTCATCGGACTCCTGACCATGATGTTTTCCACCCGTCGCGCAAGATCGCGCAGCATGGCGGGGTCGGGGCCAGAGATACGATAGGCGACGGGGAACGGCGAGTAGGGGCCAAAGACCAAGTGCGTCACCCGGACTCTGGCCTCGGGCGCGAGCCCATCGGCGATGGCGCGCCGCAGCCGCTGTTGCAAGTTATCGCGGGCTTGCTCATCTGCCGTCAGTACGACCAGTTTGGCATAGGAAGGATCCGGCAATTCCTGACCCATGGCGAAATAGAAACGAGGTGCGCCTTGACCGATATAGGCGGTGACGATTCTGGCCTCTGCTTGTTTTCCCAGCCACGCCTCGACCTTGGCCGTGGCGTCGCTGGTTCGCTCGATCGAGGTGCCATAGGGCATCTGGACCTCGACCAGGACTTCGGGACGGTCGGATATCGGGAAGAACTGCTTCTTGACCATGCCCATACCCATGACGGCGACGACGAACGACATCACCACCGCACCGCCAACCCACCATTTTCGCAAGATGACCCAGGCCAGCGCGCGGCGAAAAAGATGGTAGCGTGGCGTGTCGTAGATCGATGCCTGGCCGTTGTCGTGCGTTTCGATCTCCGGCAAGAGCTTGACGCCGAGATAGGGCGTGAACACCACCGCCACGATCCAGGACGCGATCAAGGCGATACCGACGATCCAGAACATGTTGCTGGTGTACTCGCCCGCGGCAGATTGGGCGAAACCGTTGGGCATGAAGCCAATCGCGGTGACCAGCGTTCCCGACAGCATCGGTGCGGCGGTATGACTCCAGGCGTAGGCCGCGGCGGCGGCGCGCTTGCAGCCCTCTTCCATCTTCACCACCATCATCTCGATGGCGATGATGGCATCATCGACCAGAAGCCCCAGCGCCAGAATCAATGAACCCAGCGTGATGCGATCGAAGTTCTTGCCGGTCGCCTCCATGACGACGAACACCAACGCGAGCGTCAGCGGCACGGCGGCCGCGACGACGATACCGGCACGCCATCCCATGCTGACGAAGCTCACCAGCATCACCACCAGCAGGGCCGCGAAGAACTTCATCATGAACTCGCCGACGGCGGCATCGATGATCACCGCCTGATCGGAGACCTTGCTCAGGCTGACGCCCAGCGGCAGCTCGTCATTGATCGCGCCAACCTCCTGCTCCAGCGCCTTGCCGAGATCCAGCCCGTTCCATCCTTCGCGCATGATCACGCCCAGCAGCAGCGCCGGCTCACCGTCGTTGCGCACCATGAAGGTTGATGGATCTTCCTGACCGCGCCTGACGGTCGCGATATCGGAGAGCTTGAGCGTACGCCCCTGCGCCACGATGGGCGTATCCCGAATCGCTTCCAGTGAGTCGAGCCTGCCATCGATGCGAACCACGACCTGCGGACCGTCGGTCTCGACCGATCCGGCCGGCGTCAAGGCGTTCTGGCCATCGAGCGCTTCGAAAATCTGCGCCGTGCCGATACCGAGCGTTGCCAGGCGCTCATGGGAGAACTCGACGAAGATGCGCTCGGGCTGTTCGCCGATGATGTTGATCTTCTTGACGCCCGGCACCTGAAGCATTCGTTGACGCAGTTTCTCGGCATCTCGGACCAGAACCCGCTGCGCTTCATCGCGGGACTTGAGCTCATAGAGCGCGAAGGTCACATCCGAATATTCATCGTTGACCATGGGGCCGATGACGCCGCTGGGTAGGTTGGGCGTTTCATCACCAATCTTCTTGCGTGCCTGATAGAACTGCTCCTGGACCTGGGAGGGAGGGGTGCTGTCCATCAGCGTCACTTTGGTGAAGGACAGCCCCGGT
>NZ_CEXLVS010000196.1:0-7818 GCF_982684285.1 Salinicola sp.
CCCCGCAGGTTGTTATAAGGCGCCATGAAATTGACGCTTCACGACGCTCCTCTGCCCCGCTGTGCCGTGGTTCGCGGCGACTCGCCGAACCGTGCCCGATAGACCCGGGAAAAATGCGCTGGCTGAGCGAATCCTGCCGCCAGTGCTGCCTGAGTCACGCTGGTTCGACTATCGGCGAGAATCTGCCGGGCCCGATCGAGTCGCAGCGACAGATAGCGGCCTTTCGCCGTTTCGCCACGATAACCCTGGAAGAGCCGGTTGAGCTGGCGCTGGGACTGGCCGACACGGCGACAGATATCCGGGATCGTCAGCGGCTGCGCCAGATGGGCCTCCATGATCGCCTCCGCCCGACGCACGCTCCGGGGGAGATACTCCGAGCCGGCCCGCCCCTCGATATCACTCTGGATGCGAGGATCCAGACGCGAGTGCACCAGTTGACGGCTTAGTGCCGCGACCAGATTGGTCCCGTGCTCCCGCTCGATGAAAGCCATCATCAGATCGAGACTGGCCGCGCCGCCACCGCCCGTCAGACGCTGGCGATCGAACCGGTAGCGGGCGTCGCTCAGGGCGAGCTCGGGGAACTCTTCCGCGAAGGCCGGTGCGCTCTCCCAGTGAAGGGCCACTTCGAAGCCGTCCAGCAACCCGGCCCGAGCCAGAATGAACGCCCCCGTCTCCAGCGCCGCGAGCAAACCGCCATGGGCCGCCACCTGTCGCAACGCCGCCCAATGCGACGAGGCCACCGTCGCTTCGGCCTCGTAAGACGCCACCACGAACAGGTTGTCGAAGATCGGCGTTCGCCCCAGCGCCGCATCGACATCGACGGTCACGCCGTTACTGGCGGTCACCGGCCGGCCATCGTTGGAAAACAGCCGCCACGCGAACAGCGAGCGCCCGAATCGATTGGCGACGCGCAGCGGCTCGAGCAGACAGTAGAGCGTCAGCATCGAGAACTTTGGCAGCAACCAGAGATTGACCGTGACATCCGCCTCTTCAGGCGACAGAACGGGCGGCAGGTCGGGGCGGGGATAGAGCCATTCCGGCGTAGGATGATCGGACATGGCGAAAAGAATCTTTGATACGGCCAAAAATATCAATTGTCTCGACGCGACACCTCCTAGGGTATCAGGACACTGACCCACCGAGAGATGTCGCCATGGACGTTTTCGTCGAGATCATTCCCGGTACCGACGCCCGTCAACTGAGAGTGGTCGAGGGCAATCGGGAAACGCGCTTCCATGCGCTGTGGCTACGCGAGCGCTCCCCCGATGCGCAAACTCTCGATCCCCGCACCGGCCAGCGGCTGATCGAGGCTGCCGCCCTGCCGCTGGAGCTGGCGCTGGCCGGCGCAGACTGCGACGGCGAGACGGTCGACTTGACGTTCAGCGACGGGCATCGCGCCCGTTTCGCCTTGCGTGACTTGCATCCGGAGGCGCATGCCGGCGCCGGCCATGAGCACTGGGATGCGTCACTGTTGGAGCTACCGAGCGCCGATTTCACCCCTGCGCTGGAATGCGACGACGCCCTGTCGGAGATGCTCGAGGCGCTCGAGCGCTACGGCTTCGTCAAGGTCAGCGGCGTGCCGCTGACGCTCGATGGCATGCTGCCGCTGGTGGAACGCCTGGGGCCGCTGCGCCGGACCAACTGGGGCGCCATCGCCGACGTCAAGTCGATCAACGATGCCTTTGATCTGACCATGACGCAGCGCGGACTCGAACCGCACACCGACAACCCCTACCGCGACCCGATACCCGGCTATATCTGGCTGCACTGCCTGAGCAACGCCGACAGCGGCGGTGACAGCACGCTGACGGACGGCTTCATGGCCGCGGAGCGCCTGCGCCGGGACGCCCCCGACGCTTTCGACTGCCTGACCCGCACCTCGACACGGTTCCGCTACGTGGACGATGACGCCCACCTGGAAAGCGAGGGTCCGCTGATCGAACTCGACCCTCGCGGCGAGGTAGTCCGGGTGCGCTACAACAATCGTACCGAGCGCATCCCGGCGTTACCGCCCGAGCAGCTGGAGCGCTACTACGCTGCCCGGCGCGCGTTCTTCGCACTGATCACCGCGCCGGAACTGACGCTGACACCCAAGCTGGCACCGGGCGAGATGCTGATCATGGACAACTACCGTCTGCTCCACGGGCGCACCGCCTTCCGCCTCGACCGGGGCATTCGCCATCTGCGCCAGGGTTACGTCGATCGCGACACCACCGCAAGCCGGCGCCTGACGTTACGTCGCCGGACCGGTGTCTCCCCCCACTCGCGCCAGGAGTCCGCATGAGCGCCACTTTTACCCGGTTCGACCATAGCCAGGCGGATGACTGGCGTGAGATCGACGCCCACTTTCGCGACTATCGTAAAGGCGTCGTCGAGCGCGTCATCACGCATCTGGTGCGCCTCGAAGGTGACACGCACGGCTATCCGGTCGATCGCTACACCCACTGCCTGCAGACGGCGACTCGCGCCGAGCGCGTCGGGGCCGATGACGAAACCATCGTCTGCGCCCTGCTTCACGATATCGGCGACGATCTGGCACCGGACAATCACGCCGAGATCGCCGCCGCCATTCTCGAACCGTTCGTCGATCCGTTGAATGTGTGGATGATTCGCCACCATGAGCTGTTCCAGGGCTATCATTACCGCCACTTCTACGGTCTGGATCGTCACGTTCGCGACGACTATCGCGGCCATCCCGGCTACGAACGTACGGTTCGTTTCTGCGACGAATGGGATCAGACCTCGTTCGACCCCGACTACGACACGCTTCCCCTCGAGCACTTCCGTCCACTACTCGAGCGCGTTCTGGCACGTCCGCCGTTCGAAGGCGAGGGCCTGCCCAGCGTTGCGAGCGGCTGAGCCCACGCGCTCGCCGACCGCAACGCCCATCACTCCCACAATAACCAGGAGTCACCATGACACCGCGCACCGCACTCGTGGCCGCCACGCTGCTGCCGCTATCGCTGATGACCGTATCGATGTCGGCTCTCGCCCAGAGCCCACCGCAGGATCGGGCCGACAGCGTCAATTTCGTCGTTCCGCCCTGGCCCGGCGTCACCGTCAAGACCGAAGTCTTCAGCCAGTTGATCGCACCGCTCGGCTATGACAGCGAGAGCCAGGAGGTCAGCAGCACGGTCGGCTATCGAACGCTTCAGACCGGCGACAGCGATGTGTTCCTGGCCGGCTGGCTCCCGGCCCAGCAGGAGAGCCACGACGAGGCGATGGCCAGCGGCAAGATCGAGGATCTCGGCAACAACGTCACCGGTGCACGGATGGGCTTCGCGGTGCCGGGTTACGTCTACGATGCCGGCGTCCACAGCGCCGAGGACCTGGATGCGTATCGCGACCGGTTCGATGGCCGTTTCTACTCGATCGAAAACGGCTCGACGGTCAGCACGTTCATCCATGACGCGCAGGACCAGGATGTCTACGGCCTGGGCGACTGGCAGATTCTCGACTCCTCGACGCCGGGCATGCTGTCGGAGGTCGACGCCGCCTTCAACGACAAGCGCTGGATCGTCTGGTACGGCTGGACACCGCACTGGATGGCGCCGGCCTATGACATGCGCATTCTCGACGATCCGGCGTCGGTCTACGGCCCGGACAACGGCAAGAGCGACGTGCGCACCATCGTCAACAAGGCATTCGCCGAGGCCAACCCCAACCTGCTCGCACTGCTCGAGCAGTTCACGCTGACCGCCAACGAGCAGAGCGAATTCATCGACGGCTACGGCCGCCAGGAGCGCTCGGCCAAAGACGTCGCCCGGCAATGGTTGCAGGATCATCCCGACCGCGTCGCCGAGTTCCTCGACGGCATTACCACCCGCGATGGCCGACCGGCGCTCGACGCCGTGAAGGCAAGTCTGCAGTAACCTTTCCGCCAGCCCGCTTCCAGCCTTCGGACCTGACCGGAATGGAGAACAGCCGCCGAGCAGGCACTCCCCGCCCGGCGGCTGTTCGTGGGAACGCGGAATCGTTAGTCTGTCACTATCAGCTTGCTTCCACTCCGCGACTCGCCACCACGGGACTGTCATGCGTTCAGCCGACCCACACCACTCGTCTCCCCGCTATGCCCAACTGACCCGGCGCATCGCCGGCGAAGGCGCCAGCGCCTGGAACATTCACTTTCGCGCCAAGGCGCGCCAGGCCCGTGGCGAGGATGTCATCATCCTCTCGGTGGGCGATCCCGATTTCGACACCCCGCCCTCCATCGTCGACGCCGCCGTCGACAGTCTGCGTCGCGGCGTGACCCACTACGCCGACGTGCAGGGCAAGCAGGCCTTGCGCGAACGCATCGCGGCCTTTCATCGCGCCCATGGCGGCCAGCCCGAGACGAGCGCGGAACACGTCGCCGTGCTCGCTGGCGCGCAATGCGGTCTCTACGCCACGGCACAGTGCCTGCTCGATCCCGGCGACGAGGTGATCATTCCCGAACCGGCCTACGTCACCTACGAAGCGGTGGTGCAGTCCACCGGCGCGGTGCCGGTATGGGTGCCACTGCCGGCCGACGAAGGCTTCCAGCCCCGCCCGGCCGACATCGAGGCGGCGATCACCTCGCGCACCAAGGCGATCCTGATCAACAGCCCCCACAACCCCACCGGCCAGTGCCTGACGCCGGCGATGTGGGAATCGATCGCCACGCTCTGCCGCGATCACGATCTGTGGCTGATCGTCGATGCCGTCTACGCCGACCTGATCTTCGACGGCGAGCACCTCAGCCCCGACAGCCTGCCCGGCATGCGCGAGCGCACCGTGGTGATCAGCAGCCTGTCGAAATCCCACGCCATGACCGGCTGGCGGCTGGGCTGGGTGGTGGGCCCGCGGCCGCTGATGACCCATCTGGTCAACCTCGCCCTGTGCATGCTCTACGGCTGCCAGCCGTTCATCCAGGACGCGGCCATCGCGGCTTTCGACGCACCGCCGGCAGCACTGGACACGATGCGCGAGACCTACCGCCAGCGCCGCGATGCGGTGGTCGAGACCCTGCGCGAAAGCGAGACCGTCGCCACGCTGCCGCCAGCCGCCGGGATGTTCATGATGATCGACATTCGCGCGACAGGACTCAGTACCCACGCCTTCGCCGATCGTCTGCTCGACGAGCATGGCGTATCGGTACTCGCAGGCGAGGCCTTCGGCGCCTCTGCCGCGGGGTTCGTGCGACTGAGCCTGACCGTGGATGCCGAGCGCCTGCGCGAAGCGTGCCGGCGAATCGAGCGTTGCGCCCAGGAGTGCCAGGGCGAGTCCCGACTGGCGGCCCGGCCGCTCGACGGCATGACAAGCTGACCCCGAATCCGCACAATACCGCGATCACGACGTCGTCAAAGATCAACGGCAGGACAACGCCCATGGCATCTCCGGACTCATCCCAACGCGCTTTCGAGGACTTTTCAGAGGGCTCTTTCAAAAACTCTTCGAAGGGCTCTTTCAAGGTCTACGTCGACGGCCAGGAAGGCACCACCGGCTTGCGACTGTTCGACTATCTCCGGGCTCGCGACGATATCGAGCTGCTGCGCATCGACAGCGACAAGCGCAAGGATCCGGCCGAGCGAGCGCGCCTGCTCAACGCCGCCGATGTCGCCTTTCTGTGCCTGCCGGATGCGGCCTCCCGCGAAGCCGCGGCGATGGTCGAGAACCCGAATACCTGCCTGATCGATGCCAGCACGGCGTTTCGCACCGATCCGAGCTGGGTCTACGGGCTGCCGGAGCTCGACGAGGGCCAGCGCGACCGGATTCGCGCCAGCAAGCGCATCGCCAACGTCGGCTGTCACGCCAGCGCCTTCATCCTGCTGGTTCGACCGCTGGTGGACGCCGGACTGCTGCCGGCAGACTATCCGCTCTCCGCGTTCTCGCTGACCGGCTACAGCGGTGGCGGCAAGGCGATGATCGCCGAGTACCAGAACGACAGTGACGACCGCCTGGCTGCGCCACGCCCCTACGCCATGGCGCTCGGCCACAAGCATCTGCCGGAGATGCAGCAGCATGGCCGCCTGGCGCAGCCGCCGGTGTTCTCACCGATCGTCGGCCCGTTCCTGAAGGGGTTGATGGTCAGCGTACCGCTGCAGCTCTCGCACCTGGCGGAGGGCGTGGGCGCGGAGGAGTTGCTCGGCGCCTATCGCGCGCACTACGCCGACGCGCCGTTCGTCCGGGTGCGGCCGGTCGAGGCACTCGACAATCTGGACAACGGCTTCTTCGACGTCCAGGGCGCCAACGAGACCAACCGCGTCGACCTGTTCGTGTTCGGCAACGACGAGCGCGTCTGCCTGGTATCGCGACTCGACAACCTCGGCAAGGGTGCTGCGGGCTCCGCCGTGCAGAACATGAACGTGCATCTGGGGGTGGACGAGATGACGGGCCTCGGCGTCTGACGCCTCGCCTGCCGAGGTCGGGGCCGCCGCCAAGCCCGGCCCGGCCCGGCAGGTTCGGCAGCCGCTATCGGCGACGATAGCGATCCAGATAGGCGTGGATCGCCGCGATATCCTGCTCGCCATGGCCGGCGTCGACCGCATCGAACCAGAGGTTGCGGATCTGGGACAGTGACGGCAGCGCCTTGTCGTCCCCCGCCTCCAGCGCGAGCCCCGCGTCCTTCAGCCCCCACTGCAGCGCCATCTGCGGATCGAAATCGCCGCCGGCGATCGTGTCCAGCTTGAGCTTCATGTAGGGCGTGGCCAGCGGGCCACCCTCGAGTATCTGCCACAGCTCGTCGCCCGCGACGCCGAGCGCGTCGGCGAGATGGGCGGTCTCTGCAATCCCCTGCATCATCGAGATCAGCCAGGCGTTGATGACGACCTTCATCCGCGCGCCCCGTCCGGCCTGCCCCAGCCAGTGGGTCTGTTTGCCCAGCACGTCGAAGATCGGCTCGACGACGCCTGCCGCGCGATCCCTGTCGCCGCTGGCCAGTACGACCACCGCGCCCTGCTCGGCCGGGGCCTTGGTGCCGGAAACCGGGGCATCGATGAAGACGATATCGTCCCGTGATTCACCGACTTCGGCGATCAGTCGATCGGTTTCGGCCACGCCCAGCGTGCCCATCTTAACCAGCAGGGCGCCTCTCGCCATCGTCGCCAGCGCCCCGCGATCGCCCAGCAGCACATCACGGGTTACTGCCAGGTCCGGCAGCATGACGATGACCGCCTGGGCATCGACGACGGCATCGACGGCGGAGTCGGCGAGTCTGGCGCCACCGGCGACCAGGTCATCCGCCTTGCCGGGCGAGCGGTTCCAGACGCTGACATCGAAGCCGGCCTCCAGCAGGTTAACGGCAAAAGCGTGGCCCATGGCACCCAGGCCCAGCACGGCGACGGAGCGGGAATCGGACATCAGCAGCATCCTCGATAAAGTGTAGGCTCCTAACTATAGACGACACCGCCGTTGTTCAAGCGCAGGGGGCCGTTTCACTGCCGTTTCGTCATCCCCGCGTGCCGTCATCGGCATCCGGTAGCCGGCGACCAGCCTCAATGCCGCGAAGACCAGCATCGGCCATAGCGACAGGCTCGCACGGTCGAAGGCTTCCGCCATCCAGCCACCGAACATCGGCATGACGAAGGCCAGGGAGTAGCCGACGAAAGACATGCCGGCGGTCAGCGAGGCCACCGCCTCGCCGCGTTCCAGGCAAGGCGGCAGGGCCATGATCAGGGTGAGTTCGAGGGTGATGCCGAAACCGGAAACCACCAGCGCGATCAGGGCGGGCCACCCCTCCATCGCCAGGAAGCCGACCAGCCCCAGCACGCCGAGCGCGGCGAAGATCCCCAGCGGCCAGCGTCGGGTGATCCAGCGTCGCCCCCGCCACAGCATGACGAGCGAGGCCGCCAGCGGACTGGC
>NZ_CEXLVS010000197.1:0-7817 GCF_982684285.1 Salinicola sp.
ATGCCAACCTATCTTTGGCTGATGGGGTCGGAGAGCGAGGGAATCAGTGGCGAAGCCTTCGATGCCCAGCCCCCGAAAACCTGAGTAGTGTCTAGCGGGCCCCTAGTGACGCCAGCAGCGCGTCGGCCAGAGACTCCGACGTCTCGAACCAGTGGTCCGCCGGCCACTCATCGAGCGGTTCTTCGTCCGGGATGTAGCCGTAGCGTACGGCAATCGCCGTCATGCCGGCTCGTTCGGCCGCTTCCATGTCGCGCCGATGGTCCCCGACATACCAGCACTGGCCCGGTTCCACGTTCAGCCGACGAGCGGCGAACCACAGCGGTTCCGGCTCGGGTTTCCTGACAGGCAGATCATCGGCACAGACCAGCACCCCGGGCCGCAATGAGAGGGCTTCGATCAGTGGCTCCGCATAGGCCCTGGGCTTGTTGGTCACGATCCCCCAGCCCCGCGCCTCGGCTTCCCAGCGCGCGATGAGATCTGCCAGCCCCGGGTAGATCCGGCTATTGTCGGCGACGACTTCCGCATAACGATCCAGCAGGTATTGACGAGCGCCGGCGTGCTGCGGGTGGTCGCTGGCGAACTCCAGCGCCAGCGTCACCAGGGCGCTCCCCCCGTTGGAGACCTGCGCGCGGATGACATCGTAGGGAAGTCTCGCCAGCCCGTGATGCTCTCGCAACCGATTGGTGGCTTCGGCCAGGTCGGGAGCGGTATCGATCAGGGTCCCGTCGAGCTCGAACAAGAGCGCTTCCGGGAGGGGGGCATGGTTCATGTGTCGCCGCCGCCGCCGGTCCATTCCGGACGCACGTGCACCATGTAGTTGACCGAAACATCATTGGGATTCAACCGGTAGCGCCGGGACAGGGGGTTGTAGGTCAGCCCGGTCTGATGCTGGAGCCGCAGGCCGTGCTGCCGGCACCAGCCGGAAAGCTCGGAAGGGCGGATCAGCTTGCGGTACTCGTGGGTGCCCCGCGGCAGCAGGCCCAGCACGTACTCGGCGCCGACGATCGCGAAGGCATAGGATTTCGGATTGCGATTGATCGTCGAGAAGAACAGGTGGCCGCCGGGTTTGACCAGTCTGGCGCAGGCCGCGACGACCGAAGCCGGGTCCGGCACGTGCTCGAGCATCTCGAGGCAGGTCACGACATCGAACTCGCCGCCATGCGACTCCGCCATCGCCTCCACGCTGGTGCAACGGTAGTCGACCTCCGCGCCACTCTCCATCTGGTGAAGTCGGGCGACCGCCAAGGGCGCCTCGCCCAGATCGATCCCCGTGACTTCGGCGCCGCGCATCGCCATCGCTTCGCTGAGGATTCCGCCGCCGCACCCCACGTCGAGGACGCGTTTGCCGGCCAGGGAGACATGGGAATCGATGAAGCCCAGACGCAGCGGATTGATATCGTGCAGCGGTTTGAACTCGCCTTCCCGATCCCACCAGCGGCTCGCGAGCGCATCGAACTTGGCGATTTCGGCATGATCGACGTTGTGATGAAGAGAAGCGTCGTCGTGAGGTGATGATGTCATGAACGGATTTCCTTTCCGGGAATGTCGGCGCACCGTCGAGTCGATCGGCCAAGCCGCGGTATCGCGCATCGGTGCATCGCTTTGCGATATTCTACTATGGACGGTAGCTTGCCTGGAGACCACGTCGACGAAAAGCGGGTTGGCGGGCAAGCGCCTGGACTTGTCGCTTTTCTGCGACTGTGCTTTCGGCTTCTCGCCCGCTAAGCTAGCAGAAGGATACGAAGTCGGGACACCGGCAATCGTTGATTTCATACCCAGGAAGGGAAGGACCTAAAAGATGATTCGCAAGGCCGTACTGCCCGTCGCCGGATTCGGCACCCGCTGTTTGCCCGCTTCCAAGGCGATTCCCAAAGAGATGATCACCATCGTCGACAAACCGGTGATTCAGTACGTGGTCACCGAGGCGGTAAAGGCAGGCATCAAGGAGATCGTCCTGGTCACCCACTCCTCGAAGAGCGCCATCGAGAACCATTTCGACAAGCATTTCGAGCTCGAGACCCAGCTCGAGGCCAAGGGCAAGAACGAACTGCTCGAGGAGCTGCGCAACATCATTCCGGACGACGTCAACATCATCAGCGTGCGCCAGCCGGAGGCGCTGGGGCTCGGCCATGCCATCCTGTGTGCCCGCCCGGTCATCGGCAATGACCCGTTCGCCGTCCTGCTGCCCGACGTGGTCATCGACGACGACGGCATGTCCAGCAACGATCTCACCGGCATGATCAAGGCGTTCGACGACACCGGCAAGGCCCAGATCATGGTCGAGACCGTTCCCAGGGAGCTGACGTACAAGTACGGCATCGTCGCACTCGAGGGCGCCGAGCCCGCCCCCGGCAAGAGCGCACCGCTGACCGGCATGGTCGAGAAGCCCAAGGTCGAGGAGGCGCCCTCCACGCTGGCCGTGATTGGCCGCTACCTGTTGCCGGGCGAGATTTTTCCGATTCTGGCCGAAACGCCCCCCGGCGCAGGTAACGAGATTCAACTGACCGATGCGATCGAGACGCTGCGCAAGAACAGCGGTGCGGCGGCCTATCGCATGCAGGGGCAGACCTACGACTGTGGCAGCCAGCTCGGCTACCTCGAGGCGACGCTGGCCCTGGGGCGGAAGCATCCGACCCTGGGCGAGGGTTTCCGTCAGTTGATTCAGCAATACGCGACCGAGGATTAAGTCGATGCGCGTGGTCGTACATGGTAGCGAACTGGCTGCGGCAACCGCCGCCGCCGCATTGTGCTCGGTTGGGCATCAGGTTACCTGGATGCCACATGCCGATTTTCGTTGGGAGAGCCTGGCGAGTGCCGACTGGCTGATCAGTGAGCCGGGGCTCAAGGACCAGATTCTGGCCGGTGAAGATTCCGGCCAGTTGACGATCGTGGATGAGGTGCCGACCGATACCGACGCCGACGTCCATTGGCTGGCACTCTCCCCGGATCAGCGGGAGTCGGCGGAAAGTTACGTCAGGCAGGTTCCTGGACGTCAGAGCACGCCGCTGATCATCGTCAACAATTCCACGTTCCCGGTAGGTCAGACGGAGAAGCTCGAGGCGCTGCTGGGGCACGCCGGTCAAGTGGCTGTGGCGCTGCCGGATCGAATCGAGGAAGGGCGTGCTTGGGAAACGTTCACCCGGCCGGCGCACTGGCTGTTGGGCAGTGAAGACGAGTGGGGCACCCGGCAGATACGCGAACTGCTGCGAGCCTTCAATCGACGCCATGAGGTGTTCCAGTTGATGCCCAGGCGTGCCGCCGAACTGACCAAGCTGGCCATCAACGGCATGCTGGCGACGCGGATCAGCTTCATGAACGAGTTGGCGGGCCTCGCCGACTCGCTCGCCGTGGACGTGGAGTACGTTCGCCAGGGGATGGGGGCCGATACCCGCATCGGCTTTGAGTATCTCTACCCTGGCTGCGGCTTCGGCGGGCCCAATTTCTCCCGGGACCTGATGCGTCTGGCCGACGTCCAGCACTCGACGGGGCGAGAGTCCCATCTGCTGGAGCACGTCCTCGACATCAACGAAGGCAAGAAAGAGACGCTGTTCCGAAAGCTCTGGAACCACTTCAAAGGGGAACTGGAAGGCCGCACCGTGGCCATCTGGGGGGCCGCCTTCAAGCCCGGGACGGCACGGATCGATCACGCTCCGGTCCTGACGTTGCTGGAAGCGCTGTGGGCCCAGGGTGTCACGGTCAGGGTCCATGATCCGGCGGCACTGCATGCGCTGGGCGAACTCTACCCCGACCATCCGCAACTGGTGTTGTGCGAGGGCGATTTCTACAGCGCTTGCGAGGGGGCCGATGCCCTGATGCTGGTCACGGAGTGGAAGTGTTACTGGAATCCGGATTGGCGGCGGCTGCTGCAAGCGCTGAAGACGCCGCTCGTTCTGGATGGTCGCAACATCTACGATCCGGCCTACGTCGCCTCCCGCGGGTTCGTCTACCGTGGCATCGGCCGCCGCGCCTAGACCCGAATCCAGGAGAACGCCTTGAACGCCGGTGCCGGGCCGGCGTTCAATCGGCCACTTCGAGGTTGAGTTTCGCGTAGTCCCAGTTCAGGTGGGGCCACAAGGCGTCGAAATAGTCGCCGCGGCGCTCACGATAGTCGATTCGGTACGCCTCTTCGGCCAACGCGATGGCCAGCAGCGGGGCCGCCTCCGCGGGGCGCTCCCCCGGTGGCGACGCCAGCAGTTGCAGATCGCCACTGGCGCCGACAGCCAGCCAGGACCAGCCCTCGGCGACGTCGTTGACGTGAGCTCGCCACCGATACTGTAGCGCTCCCATGCCGCCAAACGCCTGGTCGATTCGTCGTGCCAGGACATCGGGTACCGCAACGCTTCCGGCGCTGAGTCCGTGCCAGAAGAAGACCAGGTTCCAGGCCTCCTGCGCAGAACGGCGAATCGCGTTTCCGTCGTGCTCGGCGAGACTCGCCAGAGAGTGCCCGTGTATCGTCGCGCCTCGAGCGTTGAGCGTATCGATATGGCGGCGATGGTAGTGACTGTAAAGCAGGTCGACCTGGGCCCGGGATACATCGGGCTCCAGTGAATGGCGTTCGAACGGAAGGGCGGGCAACTCGAATCGGGTAGCGAATTCAGGCATCGGGCTCATCGACGATAGGGGGGAGAGAGGGCTACATTACGCTCCGCGGGTGGCGGGCATGCTACCGCGAACGCGACCTTCATCGCCAATCCGGCGATGGTGATCGGGGCGCGGCCGCTATCATGCGAACCGACCGCTGCCAAGCCTGGGTTTTATGCCGGCTTTCACGTAACGTGATCCCGTCAGCCGCCCGAGGCCGGCTTTTCATGGCATAGTGGTTTCCATGACTGGCGCGTGGGGACGGGCTTCCGGGCTCCAGGAACCGGATGCCGAGCCTCCGGTTCTCTCGCAGTATTCGCATCACTATTGGCAAGGTACACGACGGCAATGCCATCACAATCCGACGAGCATCGCGCATCCCCAACCATCGTTCCAGATCGAGACGACATGACGACACGCCGCTCGGGAGTGTCTCGCCACCAAGGGGCTCCCGGACGCGGCCGGCCCAGAGTCTGGCCGCTGTGGTTTCTCATCCTGCTGATGCTTGCCGGGGCGGGCGCGGGAGGCTGGCAGCTCTTTCAGCGGCTGGAGGTGCAGAGCGCCCAGATCGACAGGCTCAACCAGCGTATCGATACGACCGGCTCGACACTGGATGCTTCCGGTGAAAGCCTGCGCGCCGAGTTCGATCGCCTGCGTGACCAGCTGGAGGCCACGCGGGCGGCGGTGGGGAGCCTGGAAACGCGAGTGGCGGATTCCCGGCCTGACGATCAGACGACTCGACAGATCGAAAAGCTGCAGGATGCCGACGAGAATCTGCAGTCACTGATCGGCACGCTGCAATCCTCGCTCGATGCGCTCGAGAGCACGGGAAAGGACGAGCGCGGAGCCCTGGCCGCCAGGCTGGCCTCCCTCGAGGATGGCCAGAAGCAGCAGGACAATCGCCTCGACTCGGTGGCGAACTCCCTCGATCGGCAGCAGCAGGCCGCTCAGGCGCTATCGGAGCAGCTCACGACCTCGCTCGACAAGTTGCGTCAGTCTCAGCAAGCCCTTTCGCAACGGGTCGAGGGAAGTGACTCGGCAGAACTGCGCGCTTCCGTCGCCGACCTCGAGTCCCGCGTCGAGACCCTGGCCAAGAGAGACGTGCCATCACCCGACGCCTTGAATCAAATTCGCAGCTCGATGACGGAACTTCGGCAAGGCCAGACGGCTCTCAATGCGAGTCTCGAGTCCTTGCAGTCGCGTGTCGATGCGCTGCCCTCGGGAGCGAGCGCAGCCCAGATTCGCGAACTCAAGGAGAGACTGGGCTCTCTCGAGGCCAGCCGCTCGCAATTGACGAGCCGCGTGGCTTCCTTGATCACGGACGTTTCCGACCTACAACGCGGCGGGGGTTGATGTCATGCGGCAAGTCAAGGTCCTACGGACGGGACTCATTTGCCTGGCGCTGCCCGCCGCGGGGCACGCCTGGGCGCTCGATGTCACGGTCAAGGGATTGAGCGGCCCCCCGGCGGAAAATGTGGTCAACATCCTGTCCGAACTCGAACCCGACAGCCAGGCTACCCGGGAACGCTTGGACGGGGTCGTGAGGAATCGTGCCGAGCAGGCGCTACAGGCGTTTGGCTACTACAACGCCAGACTGGATACGCATTACCCCGACACGGACAATCGGCGGGTCGTGATCGATGTCGAGCCGGGCGAGCGTGCCAAGATCACCCAGGTCGACGTTTCGCTGGAGGGAGACGCCAGGGATGACGAAGCCTTCGAGCAGGTGATGCGTTCGAATCCGCTCAAAGTCGGCGACCCGCTGTTGCACTCCCGTTACGACAGCTTCAAGGGCAAGATGTCGACCCTGGCGCTGGAGCGCGGATACTTCAACTCCCGCTTCCGCCAGCAACGGATCGAAGTGCGCCCCTGGGAGAACAGCGCCCGCATCTTTCTCGATCTGGACAGCGGTCGGCGCTATCGGTTCGGGCACGTGCATTTCCAGGGGAGCCAGATCGAGCCGCGCCGGCTGGAGAACATGGTTCCCTTCGAGCCTGGCGATCCGTATCTCGCCAACGATCTCGCCACGCTCAACCAGAACCTCGGCCAAACCGACTGGTTCGCCGGCGTAGCGGTGCGGCCGAGAGTGAACGAGGAGGCCGCGCCCGCCACCCCCAGCCAGTGGTGGAGCGAAGCGACCGGACGCGATACCACCGCCGACCCGTCCAGCGTGCTCGGCGGGCCGGGTCTGAGCATGGCGCGGGAGTTGACCGATAGCCGGCCCACGGTGGGACCCGTCGATGTCGAACTGACCCCGGCCGATCGCCATCAGTTCGAGGTCGGTGTCGGCTACGCCACCGACGTGGGTCCGCGGACCCAGTTTTCCTGGACCATGCCCTGGCTCAATCGCTATGGGCACAGCCTGACCAACTCGCTCTATCTCTCGGGCCCGGAGCAGCGCTTCTCGGGGGAGTACAGGATCCCGCTGGAAAATCCGCTGAGAGACAGCTACCGGGTTCGCTACGGCCTAAAGAATATCGACAACGAGGACACCAAGAGCTTCGAGAGCTCGGTGCAGGTGGCCCGCCACTGGGAGTTCTCCAACGGCTGGATCCAGGATCTCTACTGGCAGACCACCTACGAGGATTTCACCCAGGCCGATCAGGACGATGCCGTGCTGCTGCTCTATCCCGGCATCAGCTGGTCGCGGACGCGCAAACGCAACCCGATCTTCCCGAGCTGGGGCGACAAGCAGGAGTTGACCCTGGAGTGGTCCGATCCTTCGTGGGGATCGGATGCCCGCTTCGTGCGCACCACCTTCAACTCCCAATGGGTTCGGATGCTCGGCAGCGAGAACCGCTTCGTCGGCCGTATCGGCGGCGGCGCCATGGCCACCAACACCTTCGACAAGATACCGCCATCGCTACGCTTCTTCGCCGGTGGCGACCAGAGCATACGCGGCTATTCCTACGAGAGCCTGTCACCGGAAAACGACGATGGCGAGCTGCTCGGCGGGCAGCACATGTTGACCAGCAGCGTCGAGTATCAACGCCACCTGACCGGCAATTTCTGGAGCGCGACCTTCGTCGATACCGGCAACGCCTTCGACGAGTGGTGGCCCGATGAACTCAAGACCGGCGCCGGCGTCGGCGTGCGCTGGATTTCACCCGTTGGGCCGATCCGTTTCGATATTGCCCACCCGTTTGACGACGAGGAGGACTCTTGGCGTCTTCATTTCTCCATCGGACCGGAGTTCTGATTCGGCTACTGCTGTTCCTGATCCTGTGGCTGCTGGG
>NZ_CEXLVS010000198.1:0-2373 GCF_982684285.1 Salinicola sp.
CCACCAGCACGTCGGCGTCGGGGCCGTTGGTGATCCACATCTTGTTGCCGTTGAGCACGTAGTGATCGCCGTGCCTGTCGGCACGCAGGCTCATCGAGACCACATCCGACCCCGCGCCGGGCTCGGACATCGCCAGCGCCCCCACGTGCTCGCCGCTGATCAGCTTGGGCAGGTAGCTGGCCTTCTGCTCGGGCGTGGCGTTGAGCTTGATCTGGTTGACGCAGAGATTGGCGTGGGCGCCGTAGGAGAGCCCCACCGAGGCGCTGGCCCGGGAGATCTCCTCCATGGCGATACAGTGGGCCAGATAGCCCATGCCGCTGCCGCCATCCTCCTCGCCGACGGTGATTCCCAGCAGGCCCATGTCGCCGAACTTCTGCCACAGATCCGCGGGGAAGACGTTGTCATGGTCGATCTGGGCCGCGCGGGGGGCGATCTCGTCCCGGGCGAAGGCGTTGACCTGCTCGCGCAGCATGTTGAGCTCGTCGGCGAGCCCGAAATCGAGCTCGGTATAGGGGGCGTGCATGGTGGCATCCTCGCTGTCGGGTACAGCTTCTCCGTCTTGGTACGTTGACGTTAACGTCAATATTCAGATGCGGCTAGAGCCCCTCGACCATGGTCTTAGGAGATGCCGCTCATCGAATGCCCTTCGGGTGGCTGACCGCCTCACGATCCAGCAGCAGGATCTTGCCGTCGGCCTCGGCGACGACCTCGTCGCGCTGATTGCGGCAACTACCCGCCAGCACCGCGATACCGCCGCGATGCCTGGGCTTGGGAACCAGCTCGGCGATCCGCCAGTTCACCGTCAGGGTGTCACCCGCGAAGACCGGGGAGAGAAAGCGGCAGTCGTGCTCCAGATAGGCCTCGGCGGTGGCGTAGAAGAACATGCCGATGGAGGCGGTCATGTAGGCCGAGGTCATCGGCCCGTGCAGGATGCGCTGGCCGAAGCGTGTCCGTTTGGCGAAGGCCTCGTTGCTGTGCAGCGGGTTGAAGTCGCCGAACAGGCCACAGGCCTGGACGATATGCGCCTCGGTGATGGTCAGGGTCTGACCGAAGGTGTCATCGACGGCGATCTCGTCGAAGGCGTTGCCGACAAAGTTCATGCGGTCACTCCGGGGCTCGAAAGGGGCGTGTTCATGGGGTCTCGTCGCGATCCAGCGTTCTCAGTGCCTTGCGCACGATCTTGCCGGTGGCGGTCATCGGGAACTCGTCGACGAAGTGGATCTCGCGCGGGTACTCGTGGGCCGCCAGGCGCGAGCGCACGTGCTGCTGTAGCGTCTCCACCAGTGCCTGGGAGGCGTCCCAGCCCTCGGCGAGCACCACGTAGGCGGCCACGACCTCGGTGCGCAGCTCATCCGGCTTGCCCACCACGGCGGCCATGCGCACCGCCGGGTGGCCCAGCAGACAGTTCTCGATGGGCGCCGGGCCGATGCGGTAGCCGGCGCTGGTGATGACGTCGTCGTCGCGGCTGAGGAAGGTGAAGTAGCCCTCGGCATCGCGAAAGCCCATGTCGCCGGTCAGCAGCCACTCGCCGGCGAACTTGGCCGCGGTCGCCTCCGGCTTCTGCCAGTAGTGCAGGAACATCACCGGATCCGGCGAGCGCACCGCGATATGGCCGGTCTCGCCATCGGCGAGGCGCTGGCCCTTGGCATCGACGATGGCCAGCTCGTGCCCCGGCACCGCCTTGCCGATCGCGCCGGGGCGGTGCACGTCGAGCGACGCGCAGGCCGACAGCACCATGTTGCATTCGGTCTGGCCGTAGAACTCGTTGATGGTGACACCGAAGGTCTCCCGCCCCCACGCCAGCAGCGCTTCGCCCAGGGACTCGCCACCGCTGGCGACGCTGCGCACGTCGAGCCGCCAGCGGCGTTGGGGATGCTCGACACGGCGCATCAGCTTGAGCGCGGTCGGCGGCAGGAACAGGTTGCGCACGCGGTGGCGCTCGATCAGCGCGAACGCCGCCTCGGGCGAGAACTTGAGCATGCGGTGGGCGACGATCGGCACCGCGTGGTAGAGCGACGGCAGCAGCACGTCGAGCAGGCCGCCGATCCAGGCCCAGTCGGCCGGCGTCCAGAAACGGTCGCCGGGCTGCGGCAACAGGTCGTGGGACATCTCCACCCCCGGCAGGTGGCCGAGCAGCACCCGGTGGCCATGTACCGCGCCCTTGGGGCTGCCGGTGGTGCCGGAGGTGTAGATGATCAGCGCCGGGTCGTCGGCGCGGGTATCGCGGGTGACGAAGGCGTCGCTGGCGGCGGCCAGCTCGGCGTGGAAGTCGAGCGCGTCAGCGGTGGGCCGGCCCGCCCCGGGCGCGGCATCGACGATGTAGATCGCGGTCAGCGCCGGCAGCTGGTGGCGGATCTCGTCGAGCGTCGCCAT
>NZ_CEXLVS010000198.1:2383-7769 GCF_982684285.1 Salinicola sp.
CTCGACCTCGTCGCCGTCGGCGTTGTGGATGCGCATGAAGGCATCGGCGCTCGTACTCGGCTCGATGGTGATCAGCTGATCGCAGCCGACGCCGAATTTGCGGTCCGATACCAGGCGCACCTGGTCGGAGTCGAGCGGCGCCATGCCGCGGGCATCGCTGACGATGGCGCGCATGCCGCAGTCGGCGAGCCGGTGGTGCAGCGCCTCCGGGCCGAACAGGCTGAACAGCGGCACCGCGATCGCCCCCAGCTTGAAGCAGGCCAGATGCGCCAGCGCGGTTTCGTGGCGCTGGGGCAGCAGCACACCGACGCGGTCACCGTGCTGAACGCCGTGGGCGATCAGGCTGTTGGCCAGCCGGTTGGCGCCGAGCTTGAGTTCCAGGAAGGTGATCTCGCGGGCGCTGCCGTCGTCGTGGACTTCGATCATCGCCAGGCGCTCCGGGTCCTCCGCCCAGCGGTCGCAGCAGACGACGGCGATATTGAACTGCGCCGGCACCTCCCACGCGAAGTCATCGTAGAGGCGGTCGTACTCGACCCCTGCCGTCAGCAGTGCGGTGGGTTGGGCGTCGTTCATCGGCTCAAAAACTCCCGAACAGGGTGCCCAGGGTGATCACCGCGACCAGCGTGATCATCGGCACCACGATGGTGACCATGGCGATGTTGGGATAGGACTGGCGGTGGGTGAGGCCGCAGATCGCCAGCAGCGTGATCACCGCGCCCGAGTGAGGCAGCGTGTCCATGCCGCCGGCGGCGATGGTGGCGACCCGGTGCAGCAGTTCGGGGTTGAGACCGACCGCGTTGGCCATGCGCAGGTAGTCGTCGCCGAGCACGCTGAGCGCGATGCTCATGCCGCCGGAGGAGGAACCGGTGATGGCGGCCAGCACGTTCATCGACACCGCCTCGGAGATCAGCGGGTTGCCGGGGGCGAGGCTGAGCACCGCATCGCGGATGACCACGAAGCCGGCCAGGCTGGCGATCACCGCGCCGTAACCCACTTCGGAGGCGGTGTTGAACACCGGCAGCATCGAGCCGAAACAGCCCTTGTTGATGGTCTCCTTGAGGTCCGCCCAGTGCCGCCAGCGGGTGACGACCAGCCAGGCACACGACACCAGCAGCGCGATGATGATCGCCCACAGCCCGAGCATCGAGTTGGGATCGAGGGCGCCGAAGCGCGCTTCCGGCAGCTGCGAGAAATCGAGGCTCGGCAGAATCCAGTAGGTCAGCAGGCCGTTGAGCAGGATCACCATCACCAGCGGCGTGAAGGCGGCGACGGTGCCGATGACGGGCACCTCGGCGACGTCGATCTTCTCGTTGGGGTGATGGCCGTAGTCCTCGCCCTGGCGCATCGCCTTGCTGGCACGGGACTGCAGCCACCAGGTGCCAAGCCCCAGCATCAGGCAGCCGGCGATGATGCCGAGCCCCGGCGCGGCGAAACTGGTGGTCTGGAAGAACGGGATCGGGATCGCGTTCTGGATCGCGGGCGTCCCCGGCAGGGCGGTCATGGTGAAGGTGAACGAGCCCAGGGCGATGGCACCGGGGATCAGCCGCTTGGGCGTGCCGGTCTCGCGGAACAGCGCCGCGCCGATGGGGAAGACCGCGAACGCCACCACGAACAGCGATACGCCGCCGTAGGTCAGGATGGCGCAGGCCAGCACCACGGTCAGCACCACGTGGCGGGTGCCGAGGCGCTTGATGATCCAGTTGGCGATGGCATGCGCGGCGCCGGAATCGGCCATCAACTGGCCAAACAGGGCGCCGAGGATGAACAGCGGGAAGAACTTGATCAGATAGCCGCCGAGCGCACTCATGAAGGTGCCGGTGTAGATCGGCAGCAGCAGCCCGGCTTCCCCGGACAGCAGCACCGCCAGCGACGCCATCAGCGGCGCCAGCAGCAGCACGGTGATGCCGCGATAGGCGAGGACGATCAGCAGGATCAGCGAGACAACGATAGCCAGTGTACTCATGGGTCGATGGCCTTGGTCGGAGCTCCGTCACCATGACTGGTAGCGAGAGCATTGTTGTTGTGGATGGACGTTGTTGTGGATGGACGTCGTTGTGAATGGGCGTTGTTATGGTTGAGCGTTGCTGACAACGAGAGTTGCTGTGGATAAGTCGTGGGTAAGTCCCGGTAAGGGTGTGAATAAGCACGCCTGCCCGATTCGGGACCACGTCGAGACGAGATGACGATAGGTATTGATTAACGTTAACGTCAACGTGTTAATACGAGAACTAGCCTAAAGAGGGAGGCGTCGGCCTCCTCCGCTGTCGTCACCGGAGATCCCTGTCATGTCGATCTGGAAACGCGAATCTTCCCTGGAAATCCTCGCCGCCGAGTGTCGGCGGACGCTGGTCGAGCATATCGGTATCGAGTTCACCGAGCTGGGTGAAGAGAGCCTGCGCGGACGCATGCCGGTGGATGCGCGCACCCACCAGCCCTACGGCCTGCTCCACGGCGGCGCCTCGGTGGTGCTGGCGGAGACGCTGGGCAGCATTGCGGCGAATCTTTGCCTGGCCGACGAGAGCAAGATGGCGGTGGGCCTGGAGATCAACGCCAACCACGTGCGCGCGGTGCGCCAGGGCTGGGTCGAGGGGTGCGCCCGGCCGCTGCATATCGGTGGCACCACCCAGCTGTGGGAGATCCGCATCGAGGATGAGCGCGGCCGGCTGGTGTGCATGTCGCGGCTGACCATGGCGGTGGTCAATCGGGGCTGACTCACTGACGCCGTCAACCCTGGGCCGAACGCGCGGGTGGCTACGCTTCGCGCTTTTCCAGCATGGCGGCGATCGTCGCGGTGTGCTGGTCTCCCCAATTGCACAGTGGCCTGAGCGCTTCGCACAGGCTGTGGCCAAGCGGCGTCAGTGCGTAATCCACGCGGGGAGGAATCTCCCCGTGATCCGTCCGCGACACGACGCCATCCCGCTCCAGCATCTTGAGCTGCTGAATCAGCATCTTGTGACTGATGCCACGGATGCTGCGCTTCAGTTCGCCGTAGCGCAGCGAGCCACCCGCCAGGAAGTGAAGGATAAGCGGCTTCCACTTGCCGCCCATGACATGGAGCGTGGCGTCGAGACCACAGATGAAAGGCGAGGGTGCCAAGGGTTTCTCGTTCATTTTGATACTTACCAAAAGGTGCATACTTGTAGAAAAGAATGTTAATTCTTAACCTGCCTCCTCTCAATACCAGGAGTGCAGACGGATGGGTAAGCTACAGGGAAAGACCGCCGTGATCACCGGCGGCGCATCGGGAATCGGCCTGGCCACGGCGAAGCGCTTCACGGCGGAGGGGGCGTTCGTCTATCTCTTCGGGCGCAGACAGGAAGCGCTCGACGCGGCAGTGGCCGAGCTCGGCTCCCATGCGCGTGCCGTCCGGGGCGACGTCACGAAGTCGGCAGATCTCGATCGCCTGTTCTCGGCGGTGAAATCCGAAAGGGGCAGTCTCGATATCCTGGTCGCGAACGCCGGGGTCGGTGAGCTGGTGGCTCTCGGTGCGATCACGCCCGAGCATTTCGACCGGACGTTCGATATCAACGTCAGGGGTACGCTGTTCACGGTGCAAAAGGCACTGCCTCTGATGCCAGCCGGCAGTTCGATCATTCTGACGGGATCGACGGTGGGGGTGACGGGGACGCCGGCAATGAGCGTCTACAGCGCCTCCAAGGCGGCCGTTCGCAACCTCGCCAGGAGCTGGGCCCAGGATCTCCGAGGCAGCGGTATTCGGGTCAACGTGCTGTCTCCCGGCCTGACGGAGACGGACACGGTGAAAGGGCTACTGAACGACGACATCCTCACCGGACAGATGCAGGCAACGCCGCTTGGACGGATGGGGGATCCCGCCGAAACGGCCGCGGTAGCCGCGTTTCTCGCTTCCAGTGACAGCAGCTACATGACCGGTGGCGAGGTCTTCGTCGATGGCGGCTACGCACAGGTATAGCGTCATCGAGTGCGATCGTCGTGGCGTGGCAATCCGAAGGGGCCGGTTGCCTGGGTCGCGGTGGGACACGACTTGGCGGTTGATTAGGCTATGCACGAAAACTGCCTGCGCTCGGCAATACGGTGTTAAAAATCGGCTCAATACGCTCATTTACACCCCGTAAACTCCGCTTGTTCACCGATTTTTGCCTTGTCTTGCCTTCGCTCGTCGACTTTTCGTACAAATCCTAGGCCGTGTCCGATGGCGACTCCAATCCCAGTTCGTGACTGGTGGCCTTACGCATGCGGAATTTCTGCACCTTGCCGCTGACGGTCATGGGGAATTCGTCGACGAACCGGACGTAGCGCGGGATCTTGTGGTGGTCGATACGGTCGCGACAGTAGGCGCGGATCGCCTCCTCGTCGAGCTCGGCGCCCTCCACCAGCCGGACCCACACCGCCACCGCCTCGCCGTACCTGGGGTCCGGCACGCCGAACACCTGGGCGTCGGAGATCGCCGGGTGGGTGTAGAGAAACTCCTCGATCTCGCGCGGGTAGAGGTTCTCGCCGCCGCGGATGATCATGTCCTTGATGCGTCCGGTGATGGCGACGAAGCCGTCGTCGTCCATCATCGCCAGGTCGCCGCTGTGCATCCAGCCCTGGCTGTCGATCGCCTGGCGGGTGGCCTCGTCGTTGTCCCAGTAGCCGAGCATCACGCTGTAGCCGCGGGTGCAGAGTTCGCCGCTGGTGCCGCGCGGGACCACCTGGTCGCTGGCCGGGTCGACGATCTTCACCTCCAGGTGCGGGTGAATGGTGCCGACGGTGGCGACGCGCTTGGCCAGCGGGGCGTCAGGCCGGGTCTGCAGGCTCACCGGACTGGTCTCGGTCATGCCGTAGGCGATGGTGACGTCCTGCATGTGCATGCGCTCGATCACCCGCTTCATCACCTCGATGGGGCAGTTGGAGCCGGCCATGATGCCGGTGCGCAGGCTGGAGAGATCGAAGCGCGCGAACTCGGGGTGCTCGAGTTCGGCGATGAACATCGTCGGCACGCCATAGAGCGCCTGGGCGCGCTCCGCCTCCACCGCGCGCAGCGTCGCCTCGGGATCGAAGCCGTCGTTGGGATAGATCGCGGTGGCGCGGTGCGACAGGCACGCCAGATTGCCCATCACCATGCCGAAGCAGTGATAGAGCGGCACCGGGATCACCACCCGCTCGCCGGGTTGCAGGTTCATCCCGCCACCGACGAAGTAGCCGTTGTTGAGAATGTTGTGATGGGTCAGCGTCACCCCCTTGGGCGCGCCGGTGGTGCCGGAGGTGTACTGGATGTTGATCGGGTCGTCGAACTGCAGTTCGGCCTGCCGCTTCGCCAACCGCTCGGCGGAGACGTCGTCGGCGAGGGCGCGCAGCTCCTCCCAGTGCCACATGCCCGGGGTGGCGAGCTCGGGGTCGAGACACACCACCTGCCTGAGCCGGG
>NZ_CEXLVS010000199.1:0-7728 GCF_982684285.1 Salinicola sp.
CTTCAGCCGCGCGGCCAGCCGCAGGGAGTCGGCCAGCCGCGACCAGTCCGCCGAGGGCGCCCCGCTCAGAGCCTCTTCGGCGCGACGTAACAGGGCGAGGTCCGCGGCCAGCTCGCGCTCACCCTGGGTGAAGGCCGCGGCGCCTGGCACGCCCACGGCACCTGGCGCGGCCTCGACACCCACTGGACAATCAGCGGCGGCGACCTCGACGCGCTCGACCTCTCGCGCCTGCCGCTGGCGCTGGTGGCGCGCTGGGAGGGGCAGCTGGATGTCACCCTGCGCGGCAGGCGCTGTCTCGCCAGTCACGGCGCGCTGACGGCCTCCAGCGTGACCTTGCTCACCCCGACCCGGGTCGCGCTGGGCCACGCCAGACTGCAGCTCAGGTGCCGTGGCGGCACACCCGAGCTGCGGCTGAACCTGGAACAGGGTCAGGCCCTGGCGCTCTCGCTGACACTCGAGCCCGACGGCGGCCGGGGCGAGCTGCGCGGGCGCATCGCCGACAGCCATCCGCTGGCCGAGTGGCGCCGGCGTCTAGATCCCGACGCCAGCGGCGAACGACTCGAACACCATTTCCGCTGGTAGCGCTTGCGCTAATGGCGCAGCTCAGCGCGGCTGGCGCAGACGTTCGGCCGTTCGCGTAAGCAGGCTGTCGGTCGCCTCCCAGCCTAGGCAGGCATCGGTGATCGAGACGCCATAACGGAGCGCGGCGGGATTCAGCGGCTGCTTGCCCTCGAAGAGGTGGCTTTCGAGCATCACGCCGATCAGGCTGCGGTCACCAGCCAGCCGCTGCTCCAGCACGTCGTAGAGGACCTCGGTCTGACGTCGATGATCCTTGTGCGAGTTGGCATGACTGCAGTCGACCATGATCCTCGCCTCGAGCCCTGCCTGCGACATCGCCCGGCGACTGGCGGCAACGCTGTCCGCATCATGGTTGGGCCCGCTCAGGCCGCCGCGCAGCACCAGATGGGTGAAGGGGTTGCCCGGGGTCTCGATCATCGCCGGCGTGCCCTCGGCAGTGACCCCGAAGTGGCGGTGCGGGTGCGCCGCCGACTGCATCGCCGCCACCGCCACGTCGACATTGCCCTGGGTGCCGTTCTTGAAGCCGACACAGGCGTCGAGCCCGCTGGCCAGTTCGCGGTGGATCTGCGACTCGGTGGTGCGCGCCCCGATCGCCACCCAGCTCAGCAGGTCGTCGAAATAGGTGGCCGCCATCGGCTGCAGCAGCTCCGTCGCTACCGGCAGGCCCAATTCGGCGATATCCCGCATGAGTCGTCTCGCCATGGCCAGGCCCGCTGCCATGTCGTCGCTGCCGTCGAGATGGGGATCGTAGGCCATGCCCTTCCAGCCGACCGTCGTGCGCGGTTTTTCCACATACACTCGCATCACCAGCAGCAACCGGTCGCCCACCACCTTGTCGAGCGCTGCCAGGCGCTCGGCGTACTCCAGCGCGGCAACGGGGTCGTGGACGGAGCAGGGTCCGGTCACCACCAGCAGGCGGTCGTCCTCACCGTCGAGAATGGCGCGGATCGCCTGCCGACTCGCGGCGATCTGCCTGGCGAGCGAGGCGCTCAATGGCATGCACTGGCGCAGCTCTTGCGCCGATGGCAAGGGCAGCGGTTTCGCCGGCCCCGGTTTCGATGGGGTCGGTTTCAGCATGGAGGTAGCAGCGTCCATAACGATCTCTTTTCATGATTGTGTTTCAAGGTTGAGACCCGAAACGCGAGAACCCCCGGATGGGGCTGCCATCCGGGGGTTCTTGATGCGAGGAGGCAGCCCAGGTCCGGGCGTGCCTCGCGGGTTCAGGTCATGTCGACCAACCGGCGGGCACGCCAGTCCTAAACCAATAGCCATAACCGAAGAACGCGGACGCCATCGCATCGCCAACCGTGTCGGCAATGTCGATGAGAGCTGTATCGTGGCGTTCGGTCATGTCGCTTTCCGCTTTCTCGCAAACGTGCTGTGCATGAAGTCGTGGCCCTATCCTAACGTGGCGACACGGTTTGACAAGTCTTTTGATGCCAAACCGTGAACGGTCTCTCTCCGGGCTTTACTTGTGCGAGCTCGTTGACGAGACTGCTAATCAAGAAAAAGAAAGAATTCAAAGGACTTTCATGGCCTACCCGCCTCATGACGTATTGATCGACAATCTCCAGGCTTGCGCCCGCGGCGATGGTCCTGCCTTCGAAAAGCTCTACCGTGCGACCAGCCCGCATCTGTATGCGCAGTTGCTGCGTATCGTCAGGCAGGAAGCAGCGGCTCAGGACTGTCTGCAACTGGTATACCTTCGCGTGTGGCAGGTGGCCGGCCAGTACGACGCCGGTCGTGCCCGGCCGATGACCTGGCTCTCGACGCTCACGCGTAACATCGGTATCGACTGGCTCAGGCGCCAGCGGCCGCAGGAGGCCGACGGTGACGCCATCATCGAGACGCTGCCGGGCGAATCGGACGTGGAGAGCGAGAGCGATATCAATCAACAGGCGGAGTCGCTCCAGCTCTGCTTGACCGAATTGACGACGCAGCAGCGCCAGGCCCTCGAGCTCGCATTTTTCGAGGGCCTGACCCATCACGATCTGGCATCGCACCTGGGCACGCCGCTGGGCACCGTCAAGAGTTGGGTCCGAAGAGGCCTCGAGAGGTTGAAAGCATGCATGACACGTTTCGCCTGACCGATCCCGAGGAGCGCGAGATGGCTGCCGGCGAATACGTCCTCGGCACCCTGACGGGCGACCAGCGCGCCGAATTCGAGGCCCTGCTGGCGGTCAGCGCGGATCTCCAGCACAGCGTCGAAGCCTGGCGGGAACGACTG
This sequence comes from Salinicola sp., assembly GCF_982684285.1. Lineage (NCBI taxonomy): Bacteria > Pseudomonadati > Pseudomonadota > Gammaproteobacteria > Oceanospirillales > Halomonadaceae > Salinicola > Salinicola sp. The sequence continues at coordinate 2,807 of NZ_CEXLVS010000199.1, forward strand.
CAGCTCTTCAACCAGCAACTGGAGCCCGTCGCCCCCCCCAAGGGTGTCTGGCCGTGTATCGTGACGCGTCTGGGGCTGAAGACGGGGCCATTGCAACGGCTGGGTTTCTGGCGTGCGTTCAGCGGCATCGCCACGGCAGCGGCGCTGATCCTGGCGATCGTCGCGCTGGTGCCGCGGGAACCGGCCATGATGCCGGGTGAGTACGTGTTCGTGATCAACCAGCCCAACGGCCAGACGGCCTGGATTCTGAACGCGACGCTGAACGGCAAGATGATGGTGCAGGCGGTGTCGCCGGAACCGATGCCGGAGGGCAAGGGCGGTGAACTGTGGATGATGGAGAACGGAACGCCGGTCTCCCTGGGCATGCTTCCCACGCAGGGTGAGGCGACCATGCAGCTGCCCGCCAAGATGCTGGGGCTGATGAAGACCGCCGATTTCGCCGTGAGCATGGAACCCAGCGCCGGTGCGCCCGGCGGAAAACCCTCGGGGCCGGTGATCGACGAGGGCAAGCTCGTCCAGATCCGCAATCCGACGGTATCGTTGTAGCGCCGACGGTGGCGATCAGGGGTTAGCCGGTCGGGTATTGCCCATCGTCTACCGAGATGACCGTGCCGGAGACGAAATCGTTGTCGAGCAGATATCGCAGCGTCTGGTAGATCACGCCGGGGCCCGGCACTCGCCGCTCACCTTGCTGACCATCGTCGGCCAACATGACCCGTCCCGGCGCAATGGCGTTGACCTGTATTCGCGGCGCGAACTGAACGGCAAGCGATCGTGTCAGGCTCTCGAGCCCCGCCTTGGTGGCCGCATAGGCAGCCTGCCCCGCCGCCCCGTGCCGTACCACGCTGTCGGTGATGTGAACGATATCGCGCTGCGGTTCCTGGCAGGCTTCCAGCAGGCTTCTGGCATGCAGATCGATCAGGTACGGGGCCTGCATGTGGACCCGGAACAGGCGCTCGAAGATGGCCCCCGCCGCCTCGGGCTCGGGGTCCGACAGCCACTCGCCGGCATTGTGGATGATGGCGCGCAGACTCGGGGTGCTGTCTCGCAGGCGGGCAATGAAATCGAGAATCCCGGCTTCGCTGCCAAAATCCGCCGCCAGCGTCACCGCGCCCCGCTCCCGTAGCCCCGACAGTGCCTCCCGCTCCCGCCGATAGGTGACGATGACCGGATGGCCGTCGTCGAGCAGCCGTTCGGCGCAGTGGCGCCCCAGGCGTTGCGCGCCCCCGGTTATCAGGATCGGGGACTGGCTCATGACTCGCCCTCTCCCGACACCGAGGACGCCTCGCCCGGCGTCAGTGGCGCCCGCGCCGGATCGCCCTCGGGCAACGGCAGGAACGGCACCCGCGGCGCATAGCTGAAGACGTCGGAATGCACCTGATGCTCGGCGAGCCCCAACGGCGCCAGCGTGTCCACGCAGGCATAGACCATCCCCGGCGACCCGGCGAGATAGATCTCCCTGCCCGCCAACGACCCGGGCTTCCCGCCCAGAACGTCGGCCAGTACCTCGTCGATACGTCCGCTGTACCAGCGAATGCCGGGCAGACTCTCGAGTTCGGATTCCGGCGTCTCGACCACGGCGTGGAGCGTCACGTTCGAATACGTCAGCGCCCACTCCCGGGCCAGGGTCTCGGCGTAGAGATCGCGACGCTCACGCACCGCCCACCAGATCGCTATCTCCCGATCGGGGTCTTCGGTCAGTGCCGCCTCGACGATGGCCTTGATCTGGGCGAAGCCGGTACCGGCCGCAATCAGCAGCAGGGGCTCAGGGCGCCCGGCGGGGAGCGTGCACTCGCCGCTGGGCAACCGCACCGAGAGCCGGTTGCGATGGGTCAACAGCTCCCGCAGGCGCGCCGAGTGGGTGCGCTCGGGCCAGTGCTGGATATGCAGCTCCAGCCGCCCGTCGCCGGTCTCGGCGCAGGCGATCGAAAACGGCACCCACGTATCTGGCTGCAGTTCCAGCTCGAGATACTGCCCGGGCGCATGCGCGATCGCCTCGGCACGCCCTTCCAGTATCACCCGAAACACATCGGGCGTTAGATCCTCGACGGACTCCACTTGGCAGGTCAAAGTCCTGACCGTCATGTTCACCTCGCTGCTTGCCGTCATGCCGCCCCGTCTTCGTTCGATTTCCCCACTCGTGCCGGTGGCACCGCCATCTCGATACCGTAGCTGTCCCAGCGCTCGTCGACCCGCGACTTGACGGCCGGGTCCATGACGATAGGCTCGCCCCACTCCCGGTTCGTCTCGCCGGGCCACTTGTTGGTCGCGTCCAACCCCATCTTGGATCCCAGGCCGGCCGGCGGCGAGGCGAAATCGAGATAGTCGATCGGCGTGTTTTCCACCATCACCGTATCCCGGGCGGGATCCATTCGGGTGGTGATGGCCCAGATCACGTCCTCCCAGTTGCGCGCATCGACATCGTCGTCCAGCACGATCACGAACTTGGTGTACATGAACTGGCGCAGGAAGCTCCATACCCCCATCATCACGCGCTTGGCATGGCCGGGATACTGCTTCTTCATGGTGACCACCGCCATGCGGTAGGAGCACCCCTCCGGTGGCAGGTAGAAGTCGACGATCTCGGGAAACTGCTTGCACAGGATCGGCACGAAGACTTCGTTGAGCGCCAGGCCGAGGACGGCGGGTTCATCCGGTGGCCGGCCGGTGTAGGTCGAATGGTAGATCGGATCCCGACGATGGGTGATGCGCTCGACGGTGAACACCGGGAAATGCTCGACTTCGTTGTAGTAGCCGGTGTGATCGCCGTAGGGCCCTTCGGCCGCGATGTCGTCCGGGTAAATGAAACCCTCCAGTACGATCTCGCTGGAGGCCGGCACTTCCAGATCGGCGTGGCCACACTTGACCAGCTCGGTGCGCGAGCCACGCAGCAGCCCGGCGAACGCGTACTCGGAGAGCGTATCCGGCACCGGGGTCACGGCACCGAGGATGGTCGCCGGATCGGCGCCCAGCGCCACCGCCACCGGAAAAGGTTCGCCGGGATGCGTCTGCTGCCACTCGCGGAAATCCAGCGCGCCGCCCCGGTGGCTCAGCCAGCGCATGATCAGCCGGTTCTTGCCGAGCTTCTGCTGGCGATAGATCCCCAGGTTCTGCCGCGACTTGTGCGGCCCCCTGGTCACCACCAGCGCCCAGGTCACCAGCGGCGCGACATCGCCGGGCCAGCAGTGCTGAATCGGCAGGCGGTCGAGGTCCACATCCTCGCCCTCGAGCACCACCTGCTGACACGGCGCGGAGCGCAATGTCTTCGGCCCCATGCTCATGACCTGCTTGAAGATCGGCAGCTTCTCCCAGGCATCCTTGAGCCCCTTGGGAGGGTCGGGCTCCTTGAGGAACGCCAGCAGCTTGCCCACCTCCCGCAGCGCTTCGACACTCTCCTGGCCCATGCCGAAGGCGACCCGCTCGGGGGTGCCGAACAGGTTTCCCAGTACCGGCATGTCGCTGCCCTTGACGTTCTCGAACAGCAGCGCGGGCCCGCCGGCGCGCAGGGTACGGTCGCAGATCTCGGTGATCTCCAGATAGGGATCCACCTCCACCGTGACACGCTTGAGTTCACCGCGTGACTCCAGCGCCGCGATGAAATCCCGCAAATCGTGATATTTCATACCGTTGCCCGCATCCCGCTATCCAAGAACGCAAAAAGGGCAGCATAACATGCTGCCCTATTGCATCTCTGCTCGATTTCCAAATCTCGATCCCATCAGCCCCGAACATCGGATCGAGCGATGGCAGGACAAGACGAACGACGACGAGCCAGCGGAGTGTACTGTCGTACATGAGCATGGCGAGTCGGCGTTCAACGCCGTACTGCCGAGCGCAGACCGATGTTATCTACGCTTCATGGCTTCGAAGAATTCAAGATTGGTCTTGGTATCCTTGAGACGATCGATCAGGAACTCGGTGGCCGCCACGTCATCCATCGGGTTGAGCAGCTTGCGCAGAATCCACATCCGCTGCATCTCCTCCTCGGAGGCAATCAGGTCCTCGCGGCGCGTGCCCGAGCGGCGAATATTGAATGCCGGGTAGACGCGGCGCTCGGCCAGCTTGCGATCCAGATGGGCTTCCATGTTGCCGGTGCCCTTGAACTCCTCGAAGATCACTTCGTCCATCTTCGAGCCGGTATCGACCAGCGCCGTGGCGAGGATGGTGAGACTGCCACCCTCCTCGATGTTACGGGCGGCACCGAAGAAGCGCTTGGGCTTCTCCAGCGCGTGGGCGTCGACACCACCGGTCAATACCTTACCGGAGGAGGGCACCACGGTGTTGTAGGCACGCGCCAGGCGAGTGATCGAGTCGAGCAGGATGACCACGTCTTTCTTGTGCTCGACCAGCCGCTTGGCTTTCTCGATCACCATCTCGGCGACCTGAACGTGGCGCGCCGGCGGCTCGTCGAAGGTCGAGGCCACGACTTCGCCGCGGACCGTGCGCGACATCTCGGTCACCTCTTCCGGCCGCTCGTCGATCAGCAGCACGATCATGTGACATTCGGGGTTGTTGCGGGTGATCGAGGTGGCGATGTTCTGCAGCATCAAGGTCTTGCCGGCCTTGGGCGGGGAGACGATCAGTCCGCGCTGGCCCTTGCCGATCGGCGCCGTGAGATCGATCACGCGGGCCGTGATGTCTTCGGTGGAGCCGTTGCCGATCTCCATCACCATCCGTTCCTGGGGGAACAGCGGCGTCAGGTTCTCGAACAGGATCTTGTGCTTGGCGTTTTCCGGCTTGTCGAAATTGATCTCGTTGACTTTCAACAGCGCGAAATAGCGCTCCCCCTCTTTCGGCGGCCGGATCTTGCCGGAGATCGAGTCGCCCTTGCGCAGGTTGAAGCGGCGAATCTGGGACGGGGAGACGTAGATGTCGTCGGGGCCGGCGAGGTAGGAGGAGTCGGCGCTACGCAGGAAACCGCC
>NZ_CEXLVS010000200.1:0-1343 GCF_982684285.1 Salinicola sp.
CGCCCACCAGCCGGTGGGGCACGAAGGCGGTGCCGGCGATGTCGAGGGTCAGCAGTCGCTGGGACTGCGACAGGTCGATGTCGAAGGTGTCGAGTAGGCTATCCAGCATTGTCCCTGCCTCCTGGCCGCTTCACCATCACACCACCCACTGCTTGTGCCGCCCGGGTGTCGATGGCTAAATTAATGCTCGTTGATGAGCCCGCTTGGTCGGACTCGACCTCTCACACTTGCCAGGAAGCCCGGATCGATGAAAGGCATCGTTGTACTCGGTGACGCCACCAGCCACGGCGGCAAAGTCATCACCGCGCAAAGCAATTATCTGATCGACGGCAAACCGGTTGCCTGTGTCGGCGACAAGGTCACCTGTCCGAAAGACGGTCACGGCAGCACCAACGCCATCGTCGAAGGTCATCCGACCATGAAGATCAACGGCAAGCCGGTGGCGCTGCATGGCCACAAGACCGCCTGCGGCGCCTCGCTGATCTCGTCACACAACGGCGACAGCGGTCACGAATGATCCTCGCGCTGCGCGGTTTCGGCCGCGCAGGATCGCAAGCTCCATACCGTCGAGCGGGTTTCATCTTCCACGCGGATCACGACCGCGCTGTCCAGCGGCGAGAGCGACGCCATCGCCAGTACCAACGTCATCGCCGTAACCGCCTCGCCGGGCCAGCCACAGAACTGATCGACACTCACGCCATCGTCGATCATGTCGATCTCCGGCCAGCGCTCGATCAGCGCGCTGCCGATCTCGACCGCCCTGCCGGGCAGCCCCATGGCATCGATGACGACCCGTGCCGGGGCGGCACTCCCGCTAACGTCGTCGGCAGGCGCATCCGGCGCCTGGACCCCGCCAACCTCAGCGCCCGGAGCCGTGGCAGGCGGAGGCCAGGCGTCCATCAACAGTTCGAGCAGGGCCTGGCGCTTGGCATGATCGCGTTGCGTCGACCGGGCGGGATGGTCTCGGACGACACCTGCGTCGATTCGCCAGCCGCTATCGAAGACGGCATCTTCAGACAGTAGTCGCTGCATCAGCAGCGCCACGACGGCCTCTCCCACGTACAGCCCCGGACTGTTCGAGGAGCGCCCCATGACACGGCGCTGCTGCAGCGCGGCGACGTCCTCCTCATTGAGCAGAGAGTCCGCGCTGATCCACAGGACGTAGGGCATACCTCCGCCATCGCCGACGCCCAGCGCGGTGTGCGGGGCGCCACCTCGCGTGGTGTGATGTATCTCTCCCAAGGCCGAGGCGTATTGCGTCTCGACAATGGCGCTCCGTAGACGCTCGACGACGATGGCGGTCGCTTCAGGCGAGCGCAGCGGCGCCGTCAGCACCACATCGA
>NZ_CEXLVS010000200.1:1353-4362 GCF_982684285.1 Salinicola sp.
TCCGGCAGCGCCTCGAGCATCATCAGCGCCTCGATCACGATCGTCTGTACCAACTCATGGAGCCGTGATGCCTTGGCTTCTAAACGTCCCAGCCGAGGCTCCCGAACAGGCATGGCGTCGGCAACCCGGTGCACCAGCAGACGAAATCCGTCCGGACCATGGAGCGCGGGTGAAAGCGTCGGCGACTGAGCCTCCGGCACCGTCCCGGCACCGACAAAGCCGGACGCGGTCAAAGCCACGCCATCGAGTAGCCGCAGTCTGTCGGCGTCGTAGTCACTGCGCGCCGAGGTCGTCTCCTCGACCGGCTCGGGAGGCCGCTGACGTTGGTGGAGTAGATCGAAAATCGAGGCACGAGACATGGTCAGTAGTCGTCATCCTTGGGCTGCGTACCCAGGGTGTCGCGGATGTTGTCGATGACGCCGTTGTCCTTGATCACATCCTTGAGCCACTCTTCAAGCGGCATGCGGCCCCACTTCACCGCTCGTTCGATCAGGTAAGGCACCGGGCTGTGCGGCTCGCGCTCCTTGAAGTAGCGCGCGACGCCGTTGAGCATCTCGAAAGCCTCGTCACGACTGTTGGGCTTGGTGCGCAGTTGACCGGCGGGCTCGGTGGCAGGAGGTATGAAACTGGGCTCGACGCGCCCCGGCGCTTCGGCTTCCGCCTCGGCAAGGGCTGCGGCTTCCTCATCGACCGCGACGCCGGCACCGCGGTCCCGAAGCAGCTTTTCGGTCAGGTCGCGGCACTGAACCAGCACTTTCTCGAGTGACGAAAAACTCGGCGCGTCACGGCCGAAGCGCTCGTCACTCATCTGATCCAGTTGCGACAGCGACACCAGCGAGGCGGCGATGGAGGCGTGGCGCTCCTGCAGGAACTCGGTGCTGCTGAGCACCACCGAGCGCTGGAATATCTCGTCGTTGATCTTGCCTTCACCCAATGCCCGATCCATGGCATCCGGGTCGTTGCGAGCCTGGTTCTCCACCTGACGGGATTCGTCGTAGTCCGCAAGGCTATAACCCTCGCCGGCGACCAACGGCAACGATCGCACGACGTTGACCAGGGTATCGCCGAGCCAGGACAGGCGCGCCGCGCGCTCGTCGAGATCCTCTTCGTCGAGCTCGGGATAGAGCGTTTCCCAGTAGTCGTCGAGCAGGCGCGCGGTGAGCGTCAGCCCGAAGCGCATGCCGTCGAAGCCCTCGCGATGCACCAGCCCTTCACACAGCCAGGCAGCGAGCTGCAGGTCCTTGCTCTGGGTCTCCAGCGCGGTGCTGGTCAGATTGATCACCTGCCCCCAGTCGGACTGCTTGAGCTCGGTCTGCCACTCCCCCTGGGGGAGATAGGCAGGGTCCGCTCGACGCGCTTCCTTGATCTCGTCGAACAGTATCGAAAAGGTCAGGTCTTCCCCACTACCACCATGGCTGCCGCCCTCGATGGGTGCGAGAAGCGCATCGATGGAGAGTTCGCCGAGTTGATCCATATCTTCGACCTCATGATCATTTCGCGTCGCGGTGGACTTCGGCATCGTCCAGCCAGCGTCGGCATTGGCTCACGCAGAAAGGGCTCGCCCTGCCTGGGTCAACCAACGACAATCCGATTGCAGCCGGTAAGCCGTCCCGTCACAGGGAACATCGCCCGGATCAGGCCGACCGGCAACATACCCACCTTCCGCCGCCACGGCCGATGGGTATGTCGTTGAACCGCCCCGAAGGGCGGCAGGGACAAGATCAGGCGTAGACCTTGTTACGCGTGCGATCCCAGCCACCCGCAACGTTGCCGCCGCCCTGGCCATCGGAGCGTTTCTGCTGTGTGTAGGTGATCTTGATCCGCGCGTAGTTGAACTTGACGGTCTCGTACGGCAGATCGTGACGATCTTCGTTCTCGCTCTGCTCGAAGCCAGTCGAGGTGGAGGTGCCTTCCATCTCAGTGGAAGAGACGATCACTTCCTCGAGCTTGATCTCCATGTAGCGAACCTTGTCGCCACCCGCGCGGTTGACGTGCAGCACCACTTCCTTGATGTGCTGACCCTTGCAGCAGGATTCGAACAGCTTGGCAGAGGCCTTGTCGACGAACTTCTGAATACGAAACTCACTCAGATTGACGCGTTCTGCAGAAGCGCCACCGGATGAGCTAGCCGTTGCGGAAGTCGCTTGACTAGCACCAAAGTCGAAGCTCTTCAGTTCGATCCAATCCGGGTGCTTGTCGTCAAGACTTTCACCGGGGATGCCGTCGATTTTGAGGTATGCGTCAAAAGCCATTTTGCTCAGTTCTCCTAGTTTCTCACTTACGGGAAGACACCCTCACGAATAAAATCGGCCTGGGCCCATGCTCATGAGCGGCATCTCTTTGCCAATCTATCGTCACAAGTCGTGACGAAGAAAGACCTCCTTCACCAGATCAACCAGCTGTTTCCATTGAGAAAAAACCAACACCAGGAAATCGCATGTCGTCTTTCGACACGAAATTTCGTCATCTAAAAACCATAATCTGTAGGAAATCGACGACACCTTTCATATCCAATTTCCTACACGACCAATATGTTTCAAAATGACGCTCCCCGATGCAATTCCTCACAAAACGCCGATTAACTCAGATTATATATGGCCTTCTTAAACTTTAAAGACAATGAACACATTTAAATACATTTGATTCAATTTGTTACATTCAAGGCCCCGCGATTGGCGAAAATATCGCTCACTCCTGCTTCCTGACCTCGATCTCGACCCGCCGATTGGGCGCCAGGCAGTCGATAAGCTGCGCACGCGGCTGACTGCGATCACACGTCACCAGCGGACGCTCGCTCCCCGCGCCCTTGGCTTCGATCAGCCCGGCGGGGACTCCCTTGCCGATCAGGTACTGGCGAATCGTCATGGCTCGCTGCAGCGAGAGCTGCTGGTTGGCCCGCTCGTTGCCGATCGGGTCCGCGTGACCGGTGATCAGGATCTGCCCCAGGTCCTGGGTGTTGAGCAGCCGCTCGGCCAGTTCGTCCAGCTCCATCTGCCCCGCCGCCTGCAG
>NZ_CEXLVS010000200.1:4372-7668 GCF_982684285.1 Salinicola sp.
CGATGGCATCGCCCTCGGAAAAAGGATTGTCCAGTATCTGCCAGTCATCGCGGTGGGTCAGCAGATCGGATCCGAGAATGCCGCGCAGGGGCATGAACGGAATACCTTTCTCCGCCGCCTGCAGCCCGGCGTAGTCGCCGCGCCCGAAAGCGAAGAGCGTGTCGGACTCCAGCACGATGGTCTCGGAACTGGTCAGCGTCTGCTCCAGCAGGCTGTCGATGTAATTGCGACTGCTGGAGACCAGGAAGGCATTGGCGGAAATTCTCGGCACGTCGCTCTCCTGTATCTGCCGACTGTAGAAGTCGAGCTGGCGCCCCGCGTAGCGATAGTCCGCCTGGTCTTCATCGATCTCGGTACCGGTACGTTTCGCTATCGCGGGATACCAGAACGCTGGCAACCGGGCCCGCAGCGCGTCGGCGTCGATGTCGCCACGATCGATGTCCGACATCATCAGATAGGTATCCAGGGTGGAGCGACCGAACTTGGCCAACGATTCCGCGCTGTTGTCCCGGGGGCGTGCATAGGGGGCGACGGTCTCCGGCCCCTCGACGGCGTGCAGCTCGTCGCTGCTGCGACGATAGACGTCGATGGTAGTGAGGGTGAACAGCGAACGGGTCAGGTTCTGCTCGACCGGCTCCAGCATCACCGGTTGCAGTTGATCGAAGTAGCGTTGGCGAATGGCCGGCTCGATCCGATCCCCCTGATAAAGCCCCCACCCCATGGACCAGGGCACGCCCTCGCCATGGCGACGCTGATAGTAGTGGCTGCCCCACTCCCTCAGCGCGTCCAGGCTCGACCAGCGCGCATACTGTGACGGCTGGCGGTCATCCTGTTCGACGGCGTCGGCGAAGGTTCCCGACATCGCCTCGATCTCGCCGTGGTTGCGCATGGCGGAGGTGATCCATAGCCCGCAGCAGAGGGCACCGATCAGCCCCGCGACCAGCGTCCAGCGCAACTTGCGACGACGACCTCGAACGTCGCTCGCATACAGCCCGGCCAGATGCTGGTCGGCGATGATGACCTGGCGAAACAGGTTGCCGATGAAGAACGGGTGCTGGGTCCGCTCGCCGCTCAACGTCTCGGGCCGGGCCAGGGAAAAGTGGCGTCCGACGCGCCCGGCGTGCTCGCCCTCGATGACATCTCCACCCTGCAGCGCGCTGACGAAATAGAAGCCACGCAGCAAGGGTGCGCTCTGGTAGGGGTTGGCATTGGTCAACGCCTCGACGAACCGGGTCAGCGGCTCGCGCAGTGCGGCCAGTTCGAGGGGAAACCGGAATGCGGCGACGTCCCGCCGCGTGTCGACGATATCCCGCTGGACGATCTCATCGTCACCCATCTGCAACCAGTGCCGGCAGAGCTTCTCCAGGGCGGCATCGAACTGCTGGCTCCAGTTCACGTCGCTGGGCTGCTGATGCGCGAAGGTATGTCCCAGCACGTCGCTCTGGCGCTGTGGATCGAGACGCTCGAAGAAGGTCGTGAACCCTTCGATCAGATCGCACTTGGTAAAGACCAGATAGATCGGCAAGCGCGCTTCCAGATGCTCGCGCGCCTCCTGTATACGCTCCCGCAGGCGCCGAGCCAGATTGTTGCGCTGGGAATCGCTGGCCTGGACGACATCGCTGATATTGACCGCGACGATCAGGCCATTGAGCGGACAGCGCCGCCGATGCTGCTTCAGCAGCGACAGGAACCCCTTCCACTTGCCGGCTTCCTCTTCGCTGTTCATGTACCGGCCCGCCGTATCCAGCAGGATGGCGTCGGAACTGAAGAACCAGTCGCAGTGACGTGTCCCGCCCATGCCGGCGACACGTGCGTTTTCCCGTTCGGCGAAGGGGAAGTTGAGACCGGACTGATAGACCATGGTGCTCTTGCCTGCCGCAGGCTGGCCGACGATCATGTACCATGGCAGCGCGTAGAGCGCGTCCTTGCCGCCTCTGCCTTTTCCTCGACCGCTTTTCTTCAGCCGCTCGATGGTCTTGAGCAGCCGCTCGCGAAGCAGGCTGATCTCTTCACGGTCCTGCGGGCTGGCATCCAGCACCGCGGCATCGGCGTCCTCCATCAGCAGGTGTTCCAGGTTGCGCTTCTGCCCCACGCCCCGGTAGAGCAACAGCACGTAGATCGCCGACACCAGCAGGAACAGCACGATACCCGCGAGCAGGCTGGCCAGGGACGAAAAGCCGAATGCCACGCCCAGACGCCAGACCAGGAAGATGGCGGCGAAGAACAGCAACCCCAGGATATAGGGCTGGTATTTGAAGAAGGCGTATTTCAGATAAGCGAGTTTCAAACGTTTCATTAGCACATCTGCTCAATCTAGCTCGCTCACGGCACCTGATTGCCGCGTGGAAAACGAGTCATGAAATCGGCCAGGTTCAGCCGGGTGTCCGGCAGCGGCAAGGTCCCCGGATGCGGTTCTTCATCGGCGAAAGGCGCCAGCACATCGATGCACAAGCGGCGGTCGCCGGGATTCGAGAGCACCTCGAAAAACGCCTCAGCGCTCTGCCAGGCGGGCATCAGCAACAGACGCGGGCGCATGAAATCGTCGATCAACAGGCTCATGACCGGCGCCCAGCCGCGGCAGGCGCTACCCAGCCACTGCTGCCACAGATCCGCTACCGGGCGTTTCAGTCCGCGCTCGGCGGGCAGCGGCAACAGCACCGCCAGCGTGCTGCCCGCTTCCCAACTCTCCAGCGCATAGTGCAGACGATGCAGGCAGGCGCCGGCGATGAATTCCGGCCACCCCCACTCCAGCGCCCGGGCGATATCGTCGAAGGTGTAGTCCAGCAGGAACCGCTCGTGGATACGCTGGTAGAGCGCCAGATCCTGATCGTTCCAGAGTCGCATCTCGTTGATCGCGACTGTGGGATCGATCGGCGTCTGTCCGTGTACCGAATCGGTCAGGATCTGCCGCGCCTGACCGGCGAAGATCTCGCCCAGCGTATGCAGGAACGGCAGCACCGGCGGCCGCCCTTCCCCTTTCAGCAGCTGAAAGATGAAGAACGGGTAGCGACGCCCGGAAGCGTCGGAGGAACTGATCATCGCTCCCATCACATCGCTGCCGTTGCGAGCGTGATAGTGAAAGAAGCAGACCGGCAGCGCATCGAATCGATGCATCCAGTCTTCATGATCCAGGAATCGAACCAGCGCGCTCTGCAGCCACTGATCGAGCTCCTGGATCACCGTGCCGGCGGCGTTCACCCCCACGAAATCGGCTTTCGAGGGAATCTTGCCAAAGCAGCCGATCATGCAGATTCCTTCCCCATCGCCTGTGCCATTTCCTTCGTTACCCTGTCGTT
>NZ_CEXLVS010000201.1:0-7654 GCF_982684285.1 Salinicola sp.
GACCACTACGGCGAGCGGGTCAAGCGGATGTTCCTCTACTATCTCGGCTCCTGCGCCGGCGCCTTCCGGGCGAGGGACCTCCAGCTGTGGCAGGTGGTCTACTCCAACGGTCGTGGCGGACGTTACGACTCGCCGCGCTGATACGGGCTACGGGCTGCCGCCTTCGGGCGGCAGCCTGTTTCCAAGGCGACAGATTTCAGCAGAATCGACTCTCCACTGACTGAGTCCTTACCGTCCTTCTGCTCGTCATTGCGAGGGGCAGGCCCGTCGCGCTCCTCTTTATCGACCAATAGCCGTTGTCAGGGAACTCATTGATTACTCCACCGCCGCCGGGGTCACATGAATCCCGAACAGGCTGGCTTCGCCGCTACCCCGGCCGGCCTCCTCGGGAGCCACCGCCTGCCCTTCCCGCACGATGACGTGGCCGCCCTGCCCCTGCTGGCCGCCGATCACGCTGCCGACCAGGTAGGTGGGGAAGATGCTCGGGTCGTTCTCGTAGTTGGGGTTGTGGATCAGGCCGATCATCTGGAAACGCCCGCGGGTATTGCGCAGCGACTCCAGCGAATCCTGGATCAGGCGGCGGTGAGAGAGCTTGGAGAACAGGCCATCGAGCAGGATGACACTCTCGCGGCTGGCCCGGGCCCGGCGCTTGTGGCTGCCGGGTAGCTCGCGCAGCTCGCGCTCGATGGCGAACTCGGAAAGCTTCACCAGCCACATCAGCGAGACCGCCTCGCGCTGGCCTTCCGACATGTCCTCGTTGAGCGAGAACAGTCGGCCGTGGGGGCGGATCGCATCGTGCTTGAGACGGATGGTGACGTCGCAGAACAGCCCGCGGTAGATGCGCCGGCGAATCTGGCGGGTCAGCTCGTCGTCGCGGCCGCCCTTGGCCTGCGCGCCATCGCCGGCCTGCTCCAGACGCCGCCGCTGGACCGCGAGATGGGCGTCGATGTCCGCCAGCAACTGCTGGATCAGCTCCCGCACCGACTCGTCGGCGATCAGGTCGGCCTTGACCTCGAAGTAGGCGCCACCGCCGCTGGAGCGTTTCGCGACACGCTTGAGAATTTCCAGATTGCCGGCCGCGTCGATGATGATCGAACTCAGGCGCTCGACCAGGGTGTCCTCGATCTGCTCCCGGGATGCGTGCAACCGGGCCACGCGCTGGCGATGCTCCTCCAGCTGCCCCCCCAACTGACGGTGCAGACCCCGCAGCGACTCCAGCGCCGCGTGGCTGACGCCCTCCAGCGTATCCAGCCGCGCGCGTTCGGTTTCGTTGAACAGCCGGCTGGCACTGGCCGACTCCAGCGACAGCGACAGCGCCTTCTCCCGGGCCGCCACATCGCGGGCCTGCCGCTCCCGGTTGCGGGCACGCTCGCCGAGGTTGAGCCCGCCCAGCCCCTCCAGCAGGGTCTGCCGACAGGTCTCCAAGGCCTCGAGATCGAAAGCGGCGGCATCCGTCTCTTGGTCGGGATCATCCAGCGCCGTCGCCAGCCACTGGCGCCAGTCGTCCATGGCCGCGTCGAGCCGTGGCGCGTCGACACCCACCGCCGGCCAGCGGGCCGTGGCGTCCGCGGCGGCACGCTCCAGCCAGCCCTCGGGCAGTTGACGCAACACCTCCAGCCACGCCACCGCCAGCTGGTCCACCACCGTCAGCGCCTGCTGGTGGCGGGCCACGCGGGCTTCCACCGCGCCCTGCTCGCGACCATTGGCCTTGCGCCGCTCCCGCGCCTCCTTGAGCGACTGCTTGAGGCGGCCGATGTCGCGTTCCAGGGTGCGATTGCCCCCCTGATCGTCGCGGACATCCAGGAAGGCCCGGATCCGCGCGAAATCGAAGTCGGCTCGTCGACTGGCCTGGGCCAGTGCGGCCGCCAGTGCCGTTTCCTGAGCCTCGGCATCGCGCATGAAGCCAGGCCCCTCTTCGGCGACGAACGCCGCCAGGCGGCGCAGGCGCTCGCGCTCCCCGTCGGCGAACAGATGACGCAGCTGCTCGCGACACTCGTCGCGACGGGCGTTCAACTCTTCACTCTGCAGCGCGATCTCGGCGAACCGCTCCTCGTACTCGGTCAAGGTCTCGGTCAGCGCCGCCAGACTGGCGTCGATCTCCTCGAGACGCTCGACGCCACCGGCCGTGGCGAATCGCTCCGCCGCCAGCCAGAGCTCACCGTGGGTCTCCAGCTCCCTGGCGGCCTGCTCGCGCTGCGGACTCAGCGTCTCGATACGAGCCGCGGCAGCCTCGCTCTCCTCGACGGCCGCTTCCAGCGCGGGCTCGCCGCCCTCCTCGAGGAAGCGCTGGAAATCGTCGATCGATTTCATCGCCGCTTCGCTCAGGCGCGGCTCGAGCGCCTGCCGTTCGCTCTCGGCCCGCTCGCGCTGCTCCTCCAGCGCCGCCAGTTGCACTTCCACATCCTGGCTGACCGCTTCCTCGGCCTGGAGCGCCAGACGGAAACGCTCGCCGTGGGGGTCGAGTCGCTGGACCTCGGCTTCCAGCGCCAGCCGGCGTTCACGGTCGACCGCGAGACGCTGCTGGGTCTCCTCCCGCAGCGCGGTCAGATAAGCGGGGTCGAGCGCGGCCTTGACCGCCAGCGTCTCGACGCCCTGCACCGCCCCCAGCGGCAGCTCGCCACGTGCCAGCGTCGCCTGCAGGCGATCGGCCTCGAGCACCGGAACGCCGCAGCCGGCGTCCACCAGGCACTGCGACGCTTCGCGGGCGTTGTCTTCACCTTCGACCACCGGCGCGAACAGCTGGCCGGCGGCCTGGGCCAGCCATTCGCGACGCTGGCCGTCTTCCGCCTCGATACCGGCCAGCACCTCGTGGAGGGGGCGAAAGGCGATCTCCCTGGCGGCGAGACACGCCCGGGCTTCGGCCTCGGAAGCGAGCCGGGCCAGCGGATCGCCGCTCAGGCTCTCGAGATACTGCTCGCGCGCGTCGATGGCGGCCGCCAGCGTCTCCTGCTCTCGCAGCAGGCGGGGGTAGCGCACCTTGGCATCCTTGAGCCAAGCCGAGGGCGCCTGTTCGCTGAACTCCCTGAAGTCGTGCAGCGCCTGCTGCAGGGTCCCGAGCTGCTGGCCCTGCTGGTCGAGTCGGTGCAGGCGATCCTGGGCTTCCCGTGACTGGCGATAGAGCGTGTCCCGCAGATGCACCGGCGAGGCCTCGCCGTGCCAGTGACGATAACGCTCGGCGGCGTCCCTGAGCGGCGTCAGCCGTTCGAGGCGCGCCTTGGCATCGCTCTGGGCCCGCCGACTCTCGGCCAGCGCCTGCTCGTGTTCTGCCAGCGCGTTCTTGCGTTCGCTCCAGAACCCCACCGCCGAGTGCTCGGGCCAGCGTTCGGCGAAGGTCTGCCAGGCCTGCCGGCCGGAGGCCAGCGGCGCCAGCTCCCCTTCCAGGCGCTGACGCTGCTCGCGTCGCGTCTGCAGCGCTTCGCGGATCGTCTCGCGCTGGGTGTCCAGCGAACTGGCCTGAGCGTCCCACTCGCCAAGCTGCGCTTCCAGACGCTCCCGCTGCGCTTCCTTGGTCGCCAGCAGCTCGTCGGGCGTGGTAGCGGGATGTTCGGCAGTGAACGCTTCGTACCACTGCGCCGGCTGCTTCAGCTCGCCCATCCGCCCCAGGTGGTCGGCATGGGCCTTGCGGGCCTCGGCCAGCCTGGCCTGTGCGCTGTCGCGGGTGGCTTCCGGCGCTTCCAGTTCGGCCTCGCTGAAGAGCCCCTCGGCCAGCGCCTGGGTGTAGACGCTCTGGTTGTCGATGAAATCGCGCTGGCGCGATTCCAGCTGCTCCCGCTCCTGCTCCAGCCGCTCCATCTCCTCATCGAGCTGTTCGGCATCGAGCCGCAGCGAACGGCGATACTCGCGGTCGGCGATCACCTCTTCGCGGAATCGGTTACCATCCATCGACTCGAACGCCTCGGCGGCGTCGTCGAGCAGGCCCAGCGCACGGTAGCGAGAGGCGTCGTCATTGAAGGCGTGGCTGTCCGCCAGCCAGGCCCGGGCCTGGTCGAACGAGACATGACCGATGTCGCGGGCCGTGATCCAGGTCGCCTGCGGCAGGTGGATCAGGCGACGATGCGTATCGACGCGCGCACCGCGTTCGGAAAGCGCCAGCCGCACGTTGCGTTCGGCCTGGCGCGACAGCCTGGCCAGCAGCCAGGTGGAGACCCGCGGGCGTTCGGTATCGCCAGCCGCCCAGGCGAAGCCGACGGCGTTGTCGGCCGCTTCCTTGGCGGGTGCGGCCTGCTCGGCGCTGCCGCTGCCTCCCGGCAAGCCCGGCAGCGGCGCCAGCGCCTGGCCGCCCAGCAGTCGCTCGGCCTCGAGCAGCGAGGCATCGAGTTCGGTCAACTGTCGACGCGCCTCGAGAAGCCCCTCGCCCTCTTCGTTCAGGGTGGCCAGCCGCTCGACCTTGTCGTCGGCGCGCTGCTGGTCGCTTTCGGCTTCCGCCAGCCGATGGCGCAGTTCGGTGATCCGGGTGCCGGAGTTGAGGATCACGTCCTCGATCAGCTCCTCCTCCTCGTCGGTCTCGCCGCGAGTCGCCCCGGACAGAATCTGCGGCGCCAGCACTTCGTAGAAGAAGGCCTGATCGGCCTTCTCGCCGGCCCGCGGCTTGATCGCGTTGAAGATCTGGCTCTTGTCGGCGCCGCCCTCCTTCTGGAACGCCGCCATCTGCGCCAGTTCACGGCGCGAGATATGCGCCCCCACCGCTTCCAGCCACTCCTCGCGGTTGTGGGCCCGGGTCACCCCCTGCGCACGCATCGTGCTCTGGAAGTCGGCATTGGCGTAGAGCGCCAGCTTGCCGTCACGGGTAATGTGATGCACCGGTGGTAGAACACCAGCCCGCTGCCGTCGCTGTAGCCGTTCATGCCGAACACGAAGGTCTCGCCGGCGACTTCCTCGCCGGCGACGGCCAGCATGTCGTCCTGCTGGCTGGCGCTGTCCTGGGCACGAAACTCGACGCGCAGGTGCGTCCAGCTGCGGCCCTCGCCGTTGACCTTCGACGGCGAGCACTTGCGCCGGGTGCGGGTCAGGAGCTGGCGATCGCGGGAGAGCATGCCGATCAGGGCCTCGGCCATGGTGGTCTTGCCGAAGCCGTTCTCCATGCTGACCGCGCTCGACTGCCCGCGCAGGTCGAGCAGCAGGTGACGCATCTTGGCTTCCCAGGGCGAGGCGATGTCACCGTGCTTGTTGAGCAGGTTGGCGATCTCGATACGGTTGATGACACTCACCGGCGATTCTCCTCGGCGTTCTCGGTCGTCGATCCATCCGTGTCGTCCGACGGCTCGTCGAACATGTCGGCGGCGCGCGTCTCGGCCTCTTCGGCGCTATCGGTGTCGGCATCTCGAGATCCGGCGTCCGTGATCCGATCCGGCGCCTCGTCAGCGGCGTCCTCGCCGGCGCCGTCGAAGGGCCGGTCCGAGGGCTCGGTGGAGGTCAGTTCGATCAGGTGGGTCAGATGGTTGACCCCGATCTGCTCGGCTTCCAGTGCCCCCAGCAGGGTCTGCTGCCAGACATCCTCGTCGGCAGCTTCGCGGACGGCCTCGAGGTGGCCGGCACGCACCAGCAGATCGATGAACGCCTTGACCCGACGGGGGATGTCCTCGCCGCGCTCGTCGAGCAGCACCCGACTGTTCTCCGGTGCCCGATCGCCGAGACCGCGCAGCGTCTCCAGTTGATCGCGCACCAGTTCGACCAGTTCGCGGGTGACGAACGTGGCCTCCTGACAGCGGCTGACGTCGGAGAGTGCGCGGTTCAGCCGGGTGTAGATCAGGGTATGCAGCAACAGCCACAGCTGCAGATACCACAGCGCCAGCTCGGCCCGGCTCTCCTGGCGCAGCTTGAGCGCCTCGAACACCGCTTCGCGGGTATAGAGCGGCGGCTGCTCGAGCTCGGGATCCGGCAGCAGCGCGAAGAACCGCGATCCCGGTGCGATGCCCGGATAGTCGCCGGACTCGAACGCCTTGAGCCGCAGCCCCTGGCCGGCGAGAAAGTCCCGCAACGCCTCGCGCTCGTTCTCCTGGGCGTCGTCGATCAGGGCACAGACGTCGCGCTCGGAGAGCTGGCCTTCCCGCGCGGCGCGGCGCTTGCGGCCGCCGCTGGGGACCCGTTCCGCGGTGCGGTAGCGCAACAGATAGGCAACGACCTCGCCCATTTCCATCATGTTCATAAATCAGACCTTCTGTTCTTTCGATGCCGTCGGCCGCAGACGCAGCGAGGGCGTCACCGCGCCCTCGATGCGGCGTCCGTCGGGCAGCGCGATCGCGAATGGGGTGTCGTCGATACCGACGCTCAGATGGTCATCGAGCAGTTGGGTGTCGACGAAGGTGTTGAGCAGTTGCGGCAGGCAGTCCAGGATTTCGGCGTGGGCCGGGTCCGAATCCGCCTCGAAGTGGTGCCAGCACTCGCTGAGGGCTTCCGGCAGCGACAGCGGCGACTGCCGCAGGCGCTGGCGCAGGGCCGGGCCACGCGCCTTGAGATAGCGCGCCAGCAGCGGATCGGCGCTGGGCTTGTCACTGGCCTCGTCGAATACCAGCGCCGCCCCGCTGCGCTCGGCGCGGCGGGTTTCCACCAGCGGCAGCAGCGTCTCCACGCGGGGCATCGCCACCTGCGTGCCGAGCGGCATCATTCGCGCCACCACCGCATCCTGCAGACGCTCGGGGGGCGGAGAGAGCAGCAGCTGGTGGGCCAGCCCGGCGAAGTCGATCACCCCCATCGACTGGATCCGCCCCTCGGCGATATCCGACAGCAGCTCGGACAGTCGCCGCGAGAGGTTCTCGATGGCGTTCAACACCCGCCCGATGGTGGCGGAGAGCATGCGCAGGTCCCACTCCTCCTCCTGCCGCTCGGCCCAGGCATCGAAATGCGCGATCAGGGTCGGCGTCGAGAGCTGCGACCGCGCGCTGAGCAGCGTGCTCTGGATGGTGCTCAGCGCATTGTGGTAGTGGCGCTCGTTGTCCAGCAGCGCGGCCAGCTTGCCCTCGTGGGTCGGATTCTCGCGGACCCGCCGCAGCTCCTGGGTCAGCGCGCGAATCGCCATCAGGATCTGCTGGGTGATGTCGGGGACCCGGGCGTAGTCCCCGCGGGAGAGCGCGGCAATGACCTTGGCGGCGTCATACTCCGAATAGAGCAGGTCCTCGACCTGGCTGGCCAGGGTGACCGCCTGGCGGCCGCTCGGGGTGAGGCGCACCTGGCCGGTCTGGCCCTGCTTCTCGATCAGCGCCGTGCGCTTGGTGCTGCGGCCGCTGCGCGTTCCCGGCGGGGTTTCGCCCTCACCGGCCCCGCTGTCGGCGGTATCCGCCTGCCACTCCCGATAGTGAATCTCGCTGGGGGTCGCCAGCAGATTGATGACGAAGCTCAGGTCGTCCGCGGGCAGCTCGGGATAGTCCCCTCGCAGGTGGGCCAGGCAGCGACGCTGGGTGACGAAGGCGCTGTTGGTGGCGAAGTCCACCTCGAGCAGGTAGTCCAGCAGCAGGCAGCCCAGGTCGAGCCAGTAGCCGTCGCGGAGGCCGCGACGCTGCTCCTGGGAGACCTGGACGAAGGGCGAGCCCGGTTCGTGGGCGCTGTCGTGTAGATCCAGCAGCCGCGTCGTCGCGACCAGCAGCTTGTTCCAGGCGGTCATGTCGACTCCAGACGGGGAACAACGAGAGAAAGCGCAGCATTATGCCAAGGATGGCCT
>NZ_CEXLVS010000202.1:0-7571 GCF_982684285.1 Salinicola sp.
ATGCTGGCCGACCTGACCGAGCACAAGCCCGTACTGAAAATTCTCTCGCGTGCCGACCTAGCCGACCCCGAAGCGACCCAGCGGTGGATCGCCTTCTTCGATGCCCAGCCGGACAGCCGCGCGGTTGCCGTCACCACGACCCAGGCACGGGAGCTCAAGCAGATTCCGGCGCTGTGCCACGAACTGGCCGGCCAGGTACGCGCCGACCGCGACGTGCGCGTGATGGTGATGGGCATTCCCAACGTCGGCAAGTCGACACTGATCAACGGCCTCGCCGGGCGCAAGATCGCCAAGACCGGCAACGAGCCGGCGGTGACCAAGCGCCAGCAGAAGATACGCATCGACGGACGTGTCTCGCTGATCGACACGCCCGGCGTGCTGTGGCCGAAGATCGAGGATCAGGCCAGCGCCTACCGGCTGGCGGCCAGCGGCGCCATCCGCGATACCGCGATCGAGTACGTCGACGTCGCCATCGTCTGTGCCGCCGAACTGGCCAAACGCTATCCCGACGCCCTGCGCGAGCGCTACCGGCTCGATGAACTACCCGTCTACGTGGCGCCGAGCGAGACCGACAACGTCGACGCCGATGGCCCCAGGCTGGTCGATTTCCAGGCCAGGGCCGGGTTCGACGGCCATGCGATCATGAGCGAGATCGCGCGCAAGCGCGGCGGCCTGAAGGCCGGCGGGGTGATCAACCTCCACCGCGGCGCCGAGGTCCTGCTGCACGAGCTGAGAGACGGCAAGCTCGGCCGGTTGACCCTGGAGCTGCCGGAGGATATCCCCGAACCCGTCGAGGAGGATATCGACGCCTCAGAGAGCTGACCGCCCACCATACAGATACACCGAAAATCCTTCCGTTTCTGCCCCTTGCGCCGCGCCAGCGCGGCGTTATGCTGGGAATCGGTGACACAGCCCACCGGGGAATACCGACTTCCCGCCCTCTTCAACCCGCCTGACGTTTTAGGCTGTGCAGCTTACGGAACTTCAATGAACAGCCCCATTCGGAAATCGCACAAGCTCGA
This sequence comes from Salinicola sp., assembly GCF_982684285.1. Taxonomy (NCBI): domain Bacteria; kingdom Pseudomonadati; phylum Pseudomonadota; class Gammaproteobacteria; order Oceanospirillales; family Halomonadaceae; genus Salinicola; species Salinicola sp. The sequence goes on from NZ_CEXLVS010000202.1 coordinate 1,023, forward strand.
CAATGTCTGCTACGACATTCGCGGGCCCGTTCTCGATCACGCCAAACGACTCGAGGACGAAGGCCATCGCATTCTCAAGCTCAATATCGGCAATCCCGCGCCCTTCGGTTTCGAAGCCCCCGAGGAGATTCTCCAGGACGTGATGCGCAACCTGCCGACGGCACAGGGTTACTGCGACTCCAAGGGGCTCTATTCGGCGCGCAAGGCGATCATGCAGGAGTGCCAGCGCAAGGGAATCCCGGGCGTGGGCATCGAGGATGTGTTCATCGGCAACGGCGTCTCCGAGCTGATCGTGATGGCGATGCAGGCGCTGCTCAACGACGGCGACGAGGTGCTGATCCCGGCGCCGGACTATCCGCTGTGGACCGCCGCGGCCAACCTCTCAGGCGGACATCCGGTGCACTATCTGTGTGACGAGAACGCCGGCTGGTCACCGGATATCGCCGATATCCGCGACAAGATCACGTCACGCACCCGCGCCATCGTGCTGATCAACCCCAACAACCCGACGGGGGCGGTCTACCCGCCGGCGGTGGTCAAGGAGATCCTGGCGGTCGCCCGCCAGCACGGCCTTGTCGTCTTCTCCGACGAGATCTACGACAAGATCCTCTACGACGGCACCGAGCACGTCTCCACCGGCGCCCTGGCCGAAGACGATCAGCTGGTCGTGACCATGAATGGACTCTCCAAGAGCTACCGCTGCGCCGGCTTCCGCTCGGGCTGGATGATTCTTTCCGGGGGACTGGGCAAGCAGAACGCCGAGGACTTCATCCAGGGCCTCACCATGCTCGCCTCGATGCGGCTGTGCGCCAACGTGCCGGCGCAGCACGCGATCCAGACCGGCCTCGGCGGCTACCAGTCGATCAACGACCTGATCCTGCCCGGCGGACGGCTGCTCGCTCAGCGCAACGTCGTGCATGAGAAGCTCAACGCGATCCCTGGGGTCTCCTGCGTCAAGCCAATGGGAGCGCTTTACGCCTTCCCGCGGCTCGACCCGGAGGTCTACCCCATTCACGACGACGCCCAGATGGTGCTCGACCTGCTGCTGCAGGAGCGTATCCTGCTGGTCCAGGGCACCGCCTTCAACTGGCCGATGCCGGATCACGTGCGCATCGTGACACTGCCCTGGGCCGACCAGCTCGGCGATGCCATCGACCGCTTCGCTCGCTTCCTCTCGCGTTATCGACAGTGACCCGCGGCGGTGGCCAGCCACCGCCATGTAACAGGACCGCGCGTTTCGACGCGCGGCCACGCCCCTCTTGAAACCTATTCACGAAAGTCGTATCTAACGGTTCATAACCGCCTGATTACCGGATATTAACGAACAACGGGCTAATCATGAGCCGGCGCATCACATGACGACGGCCACGCTTTCCACGACTGAGGGTAAAGACCGATGATGCGAATCGTCCTGTTCCTGGCAACCAACCTGGCGGTGATCCTCGTCGCCAGCATCACGTTGCGCTTATTGGGCGTCGAGCCCTATCTCAACGCCAACGGGCTGAACATGAACAGCCTGCTGATCTTCTGCTTCGTGTTCGGCATGGCCGGATCACTGGTATCGCTGTTCATCTCCAAATGGATGGCGAAGATGAGCACCAAGGCCAAGGTGATCGAGCAGCCGGGCAACTCGACCGAGCAGTGGCTGCTCGACACGGTGCGTGAACTGGCGCAACAGGCCAATATCAAGATGCCGGAAGTGGCGATCTTTCCGGCCCAGCAGTCCAACGCCTTCGCCACCGGCTGGAACAAGAACGACGCGCTGGTGGCGGTCTCCCAGGGGCTGCTCGAGCGCATGCGTCCCGAGGAAATTCGCGCCGTCCTGGCCCACGAGATCGGCCACGTCGCCAACGGCGACATGGTCACGCTGGCGCTGATCCAGGGCGTGCTGAACACCTTCGTGATGTTCTTCGCGCGGGTGGTGGCCCAGGTCGTCGACAGCTTCCTGCGCGGCCGCGACAACGGCGGCGGTCTGGGCTTCATGGGCTATTTCGCGGTCGTCATCGTGGCCGAGATCGTGTTCGGCCTGGTGGCGTCGATCATCGTCGCCTGGTTCTCGCGCTTCCGCGAGTACCGCGCCGACGCCGCTGGCGCCAAATACGCCGGCAGCGGCGCCATGATCAACGCCCTGGCCAGACTGAAGTCCGAGACCAGCCAGCCGGACCAGATGCCCGACTCGCTGACGGCCTTCGCCATCACCACCGGGCAGACCCGCAAGATCATGGAGAAACTGTTCGCCAGCCACCCGCCGCTGGATGACCGCATCCGGGCTCTGAAAGAGTCCGCCTACCGGGAGTGACGTCCATTCGGGACGATGCCCGAGACGCTAACGGATTCCTCCCAACGCCCCGCCCTGTGCGGGGCGTTGGCTTATCCCGACGCCTACCCGGCCAGCGTTCCCTCGCGTTGCTCCCTTTCGGCCAGTCGTCGACTCGATCCGGCGCGCTCTGCGCCAAAGACGTGCAGATAGGGCACCCGGGCCGGGCCGTCGACCGGTGGAGGACGCGGATGGATAACCCTTTTCAGCGCCGCGGCATGCAGCTTGCTAGGTCAGTCCCGACTGCTCTAGCGAGGATCGAACCATGGCCCTGCCCCAAGCCGACAATGACTACCCCCTGAGCGAAGTGCCCGACGACGCGCGCAAACCCTTCGCGTCGCTGGCCTTGCTGTTGCTGGGCTTCACCTTCTTCACCGCGACCATGTTCGCCGGCGGCCAGCTCGGTGCGGCGTTTCCGCTGGGAGAGCTGCTGGCGTTGATCGTGGTGGGCAATCTGCTGCTGGGCATCTATGCCGCGGCGATCGCCGGCATCGCCGCGCGCTCCGGTCTCAGCACGGCGCTGATGTCGCGGTTCGCGCTGGGCGAGCGCGGCAGCGCGCTATCCGATCTGCTGCTGGGCATCACCCAGGTCGGCTGGTACGCCTGGGGCGTGGCCACCATCGCCAACGTGCTGGTCTCGACGCTGGAGCTCCCTCCCGGCTGGTCAGCCCCGTTGATGGTGCTGTTCGGCTTCGGCTTCTGTTTCACCGCTTTCGTCGGCTACCGCGGCCTGGCGCTGCTCTCTAACGTGGCGGTGCCGGCGATGGCGCTGCTGATCGCCATCAGCATGATCATCGCCTGGCGCGATGGCGGCGGCTGGACCGGGCTGGCCGCCATCGCCCCCAGTGCCGGGCTGGGCTGGGCAGCCGGTATCACCATCATCTTCGGCACCTTCGTCTCCGGCGCGACGCAGGCCAGCAACTGGAGCCGTTTCGCGCGCACGCCGCGTCAGGCGATCACGGCGACCCTGCTGGCGTTTTTCATCGGTAATGGCCTGATGGTCTTGATCGGCGCCGTGGGTGCTCTCGTCTATCAGCAACCGGACGTGGTCGCGGTACTGATCCTGCAGGGCCTGGCCGTCGTCGGGCTGGCCATGCTGTTCCTCAACCTGTGGACCACCCAGGACAACACCATCTACAACTTCGCCGCCGCCGGCTGCAACCTGCTGCGCACCCGCCAGCGTGGCTGGGTGACGCTGGGCGGCGCGGCGATCGGCACGCTATTGGCGCTGGCCGGGATGGATACGCTGCTGGTGCCCTTTCTGATCGCGCTGGGCACCTGCATCCCACCGCTGGGGGGCGTGATCATTGCCGACTACGTCTTCCTGCGTCGCGGCCACTATCCCAGGCTCGACGTTGCCAGGTTGCCGGCGTTTCATCTTCCCGGGCTCGGCGCCTATGCGTTGGCAACCCTGGGCGCCTGGTTCTCGCCATGGGTGCCCCCGCTGGTCGGCATCGCGCTGGCGCTGGCGCTCTACCCGCTGTGCTGTCGCTGCCTGGGCCAACGATCCATGAAGCCGGCGCTATAAATCCGCTCCAGCGGGGCTCGAGCCTGTTCAGCGGCATCGAGATCGTCTGCATCCATATCTCCGGCCCGGGTGTATCCCCGGTGCAGGACATGAAGTCCTGCCCTATTCACGCTCGGAGAGACGCCAATGAAAACCCGACAACTAGCCAGCGTTACCCTGACCGCCACCCTGCTGGGCGGCTTCAGCCTCGCGGCGCACGCCAACGACGTCCCGGCGGACGTGCAGGTCCCGGATGGCAACGAGATTGCCATGGAGACGGTGGGCGTCGGCGAGATCACCTACGCCTGCGAGATGAAGGATGGCGCACACGAGTGGGTGTTCAAGGGCCCGGATGCCAAACTCAACGACGCGGACGGCAACCAGGTCGGCAGCTACTACGGCCCGCCGGCTACCTGGGAATCCAGCGACGGCTCCAAGATCACCGGTACCCAGCTCGCCACGGCCCCCGGCGGCGATGGCAACATTCCCTTCCAGCTCGTGGAAGCCAATCCGGCAGAGGGTGACGGCCACATGTCCGGTGTCACCTACGTACAGCGCCTGAATACCCAGGGCGGCGTAGCGCCGGATATGGCCTGCAGCGAGAACAACGTCGGCGACGAGGAGGTGGTCGAGTACCAGGCGGACTATCTGTTCTGGAAGGCCAGCTGATCCGGCCACGCCGCTGACCCGCAGCGCCCGCCGATCGCGACAGCGGGTCATTGCAGACCGACACGGGCTCGCCATGACGAGCCCGTGTTGCGTAGTATGAGATTTACTGGCCCCAGCGGGGTGCGCTTCAAGGAAGTTCGTGTGACAGACGATGCAGCAGCGTTCAATCCGTCGGCAGCCGATGATCATGGTGCCCTGCTCGAGGCTTGTGCCAGGGGAGAGCGTCAAGCGCTGCAGCAGCTCTACGCGCTGGAAGGTTCGCGCCTGCTGGGGGTGGTAGCACGCATCGTCGGCGATCGCGGTATCGCCGAAGACATCATTCACGACGCCTTCGTCAACATCTGGAACAAGGCGCACACCTTCGATGCCACGCGTGGCTCGGGCAAGACCTGGATCTTCAGCGTCGCCCGCCACCTGGCGCTCAACCACGTCAGAACCCGGCATCGGGAAGTGACCGTCGATGACGAGACTGCCGACAGGCTCGACGCCGAGCGCGCTCAGGAGGCGGAGACGGACATGCAGGATCATTTCGACTGGCTCGGTCACGGGGACCTGGATCGCTGCCTGGCGCAACTGGCGCCCGAGCGGCGCAACTGCCTGTTTCACGCCTATGTCGACGGCTTCAGTCACCCGGAGATTGCCACGCGCATGGATCGCCCGCTCGGCACCGTCAAGGCCTGGATCAAACGCAGCCTGGCTGCACTGCGCGAGTGCCTGTCATGAGCGATCATTCGGCGTCGAGATCTCCGCTCGGACCTGAGGAGACCGAGGATCTGGCAGGCGAGTACGTGCTCGGCACACTGAACGCCGAGCAGCGTCGCGATGTCGAGCGTCGTCTGCTCGAGGACCCGCAACTGCAGCAGGCGATAGGGGATTGGGAGAGGCGCCTCCAGCCCTATACCGCGATGGTCGAACCGGTCGCGCCATCGAACCGCCTATGGCCGCGCATCCTGCGCACGCTCGACAGTCAGGAGGCCGCACAATCGGCGCCGGCGGATGACCGCGCCACTCACCCGGCCGGGCTGCTGAGCCGATTGTGGCATGACCTGACACTGTGGCGAGGCTTGAGTTTCGCCAGCATCCTCATCGCCGCCGGCCTCGCCGCCATGCTGGCGTTCAGCCCTGCGCAGGCGCCCTCCTCTCGCTACCTGGTGGTATTGATGACCCCTCAACATACGCAAGCCGGCTGGATCGTGCAGGCGAGTTCACCGCGGCAGATCAGCCTGAAACCCGTCGGCACCTTCGAGGTGCCGCCCGGCAAGGCGCTGGAGTTCTGGACCAAGGCGGATGACTGGAGCGGCCCCGTCTCCCTGGGCCTGGTCGAGCCCGGCGAGACCAAGCAACTGTCGCTTGACGATCTCCCGCCACTGGAGGACAACCAGCTGTTCGAACTGACCCTCGAGGACGACACCGGCTCCCCGCTGGACCGCCCGACCGGCCCGATTCAGTTCATCGGCCGCGCCGTCGAGCTGTAAGCCGCCGCCAGCCATCGAGGATGGATGCGCAGGCTCGCGGTGGCCGCGACCGACGTCTGCTCGATGCCAATGAGAATGGTTGACATTTGCCGGCGTCAGGCGCCTAATTGGTTGACACTATCAACCGATTAGGCGCGACATGTCCGAGACGACGTTCGGTGAATCCCTGCATCAGCTCATGCATGCCTACAAACGGGCGCTGCGCCAGGCCTATGCCGACGCCGAGCTGGACCTCACCGTCTCGCACATTCGCACGCTCAAGGCGATCCGCGGCCAGATGCCCTGCACCGCCCAGGCCATCGCGCAGCGCACCCAGCGCGACAAGGCCCAGATCACCCGACTGCTTCGCGACCTGCTCGATGCGAACATCATCGTCAAAGCGCCACATCCAGAGGACGGGCGCAGCCAGATGCTGTCGTTGACCGGTCATGGCCGAAGCCTGCTTGAGAGCGTCGATGCGTGCGAGCGCGAAGCCCACGAGCGGCTATCGAACGGGATGACGCAGGCGGATCTCGACGCCTTCCTGCGCCTGTCGCGGTTGATGATCTCCAACCTGAAGTCACGGGAGTCCCGATGCCCAA
>NZ_CEXLVS010000203.1:0-6378 GCF_982684285.1 Salinicola sp.
GTGGCGAGCCTCCGGGTCGCACTCCAGGTGGCTCGGCAGATGACCGCCCGCGCTCACTGAAGGAATCCTGTTTTCATGGCTACACGCTCCTCCGATCGTTCACCGATGCCTCGTGCCCGGAAACGGTTCGGCCAGAACTTCCTCCGCGACGTCGGGGTGATCTCGCGCATCGTGCGGGCCATCGGTCCGCGTGGCGGCGATCGCCTGGTCGAGATCGGCCCCGGCCAGGGCGCGCTGACCGGGCCGATACTCGAGGCTGCCGGTGCGCTGGAGGTGATCGAGCTGGATCGCGATCTGATTCCCGGCCTGCGGGTACAGTTCTACGACTATCCCGAGTTCACGATTCACGAGGGGGATGCGCTCAAGTTCGATTTTCACGAGCTGTCCCGACAGGATGGACGCCCGCTGCGGGTGATCGGCAATCTCCCCTACAACATCTCGACGCCGTTGATCTTCCACCTGCTGAAGGCCCGCGGCGCCATCCTGGACATGCACTTCATGCTGCAGAAGGAGGTCGTCGAGCGCCTCGCCGCCGAGCCCGGCGGACCCGATTGGGGGCGGCTGTCGGTGATGACCCAGTATCACTGCGCGGTCGAGTCGCTGTTCGTGGTGCCGCCCGGCGCCTTCGTGCCGCAGCCCAAGGTGGACTCGGCGATCGTTCGCCTGACGCCCTATGCCGAGCCGCCTTCACCGGCCCTGGACGAGGCCCATTTTGCCGACGTGGTGAGGGAGGCGTTCGGCCAGCGGCGCAAGACCCTGCGCAACAATCTCAAGGGGATGATCGATGCGGAGGCGCTGGCGGCGCTGGGGATCGATCCCGGCCGCCGTCCCCAGACACTGCGGGTCGAGGAGCTGGTCGCCATCAGCAACCATCTCACGGGCCACCGGCCGGAGAGTTCTTCCGCGACGGAGGAGAGTTCATGAGCGAGAGATCACCCGCCGTCACCGTCGACATCGAGCCGGCGTTTCGCGAGGACGAATCGTCGCCCGGCGACAACCGGTTCGTGTTCAGCTACACGGTGACCGTGCACAATCACTCCGACCGCAGCGTGCAGCTGCTGTCGCGTTACTGGAAGATCACCCAGGGCCACGGCAAGGTGCAGGAGGTGCGCGGCAACGGGGTGGTCGGCAAGCAGCCGACGATCACTGCCGGGCACAGCTTTCGCTATACCAGTCGTGCGGTGATCGAATGTCCCGTCGGTGTCATGCAGGGCAGTTACACCTGTATCGACCTGTCCAGCCAGGCCACCTTCGATGTCGCCATCGCGCCGTTTCGTCTGGCGGGCCCCAATCAGGTCCACTGAGCGGCGAGCGATCGGCGTTCACGTCCGCCGCCGCACCGGCATCAAATCGCGGCCTGCGGCGGCACCACCAACACGAGGAAGCGCATGGCGACCTACGCAATCGGCGACCTGCAGGGCTGTTACGCCGAATTCGAAGCCCTGCTCGAGCGGCTCGACTTCTCGCCCTCCCGGGACCGGCTGTGGCTGGTCGGCGACCTGGTCAATCGTGGCCCCGATTCGCTTGGCTGCCTGCGCAGGAGCGTCGCGCTGGACGGCGCCGCCAGGGTGGTGCTTGGCAACCACGACCTCCACCTGCTGGCCGTCGCGCGGGGCCATGGCAAGCTCAAGCGCAAAGATACCCTGAGCGACATTCTCGAGGCGCCGGACCGGCACGCAATGCGCGAATGGCTGCGGCGTCAGCCGCTGCTGGTCGACGACGCCGCGCGCGGCTGCGTGATGACCCATGCCGGGCTGCCGCCGCAGTGGTCGCTCGCCCAGGCGAACGAGTTGGCGGCGGAGGCGGAAGCGGTGTTGCGGTCAGACGACGTGGATGCTTTCCTGAACGTGATGTACGGCAATCGTCCGGCTCGTTTCGAGCCCGACCTGGCCGGCATGGATCGCATCCGGGCCATCGTCAACGTGTTCACCCGCATGCGCTTCATCGCCGCTGACGGCACGCTGGATTTTGCCGCCAAGGAAGGGCTGGACAGCGCGCCCGAGGGTTACGCCCCCTGGTTCACCTATCCCCGCGCCGACGGCCTGACGCTGCTGTTCGGCCATTGGGCCGCGCTGGAGGGGCAGACCCCGGGGGCCAGGGTCGATGCGCAAGCGCTGGATACCGGCTGCGTATGGGGAGGCTCCCTGACCGCCCTCGATCTCGACAGCGGCGAGCGGATCTCGGTGCCGTCCGGGTCGGCAGACCGGTGAATGGTTCCGCTTCCGTTCGCTCAGCCAACGCTTCTCAGGAGTGATTCATGACCCAGTCTTTCGCCCATCTCGACCCGACGACGCTGGCGCAGTGGCTGAGCGAAGGACGCTCGCTCAAGCTCGTCGACATTCGCGATCCCATGAGTTTCGCCCAGGGCCATATTCCCGGCAGCCGGCATCTCGACAACACCACGGTGGCGGAGCTGGTGGACAAGACGCCCAGCGACACGCCCGTGGTGGTGGTCTGCTATCACGGGCACTCCAGTCAACAAGCCGCCTCCTGGCTTGCCGGGCAGGGCTTCGACGAGGTCTACAGTCTGGACGGCGGGTTCGTGGACTGGGCGCATCGGTGGCCCGAACATGTCGAACGATAACGGCGGCGAGCCTTGAGCATGCCCCCCGATCCCCGTCTCGACGGACTGGAGGTCTACCTGGTGGGCGGCGCCGTGCGCGACGCCCGCCTGGGCTGGCCGGTGGGCGATCGCGACTGGGTGGTGGTCGGCGCCACGCCGGAAGCGATGCGCCTGCGCGGCTTCAAGTCCGTCGGTCGCGACTTCCCCGTCTTCCTGCACCCCGATACCCACGAGGAGTACGCGCTGGCGCGCACCGAGCGCAAGCAGGGGCACGGCTACACCGGGTTCGAGGTCCACGCCAGCCCCGACGTGACGCTGGAAGCCGATCTGGCGCGGCGGGATTTCACCATCAATGCCATGGCCGAGACCCCGGACGGCGAGCTGGTCGACCCCTATGGCGGTGCCGCCGATCTTGCGGCCAGGAGGCTCCGGCATGTCTCGGCCGCCTTCGTCGAGGATCCGTTGCGGGTGTTGCGCGCGGCGCGTTTCCTGGCGCGTTACCGCAAGCTCGGTTTCACCATCGTCGCGGAGACGATGGCGCTGATGCGCCAGCTCACCGAGAGCGGCGAAATGCAGTACCTGGTCGCCGAGCGGGTGTGGACGAGACATTCTCGGCCCGCCGTTCGCAACGGTGTTGGCGCGACTCGAGCCCGTTCCCGACGAATCCGCGTCCCACAGCGTGGCGCTATGGCGCTGGGCGCGGCTCGGCGAGCACCTCGAGGACGATGAGCAAGCGCGGCTCAACGATGCCGTCAAGGCGCCCAACGCCTTTCGGGATGCCATGCGGCTGGCGGCCCTGTCCCGCCGGTTGCGTCTCCGCATCGATGATCTGCGGCCCGGTGACGCCGAAGATCGTGCCGGCGCGATCATGGCCTGGCTGGACGGGATCGACGCCTGGCGACGGCCCGAGCGCGTCACGCCGCTGCTGGCCCTGATCGCCCACGACGATGGCGAACTGGCGGACGATCTGGCGCTGGCCTGGCGGCTGGCCTCCCAGATCCTGCCCAAAGCGCTGCTCGACGAGGGGTTTCGTGGACCGGCGCTGGGCAAGGAGCTCTCCCGGCGTCGGCAAGCGACGGTGCGGGAAGCGCTGGACACGCGCCGCTAGCGAGCCTTCGACGTGTCGGTCGACGGTGCTGGAGACCAGGACGCCCGCTGCGGGAACCCCGCAGCGGGCGTCATGCGTTTCATGGCCGAGTCGCGGGTCAGACGAACAGGCCGACGATCAGCGCCATCACCAGCCCCGTCAGGCCGATGATCGTCTCCATCACCGTCCAGCTCTTGAGCGTCTGCGCCTCGGTCAGACCGAAGTAGCGGTTGACCAGCCAGAAGCCGGAGTCGTTGACGTGGCTCAGCACCGTGGCGCCGGAAGCGATCGCGATGACCAGCAGGCCGAGCACCGGGCCGTCGAGATTGAGCGTGGTGATCACCGGGGCCATCAGGCCGGCGGCGGTGATCATCGCGACGGTGGCCGAGCCCTGGATCACACGGACCGCGGTGGAGATCAAAAACGCCAGCAGGATCGGCGGCAGGGCGCTTTCGGCCATGATGTTGCCCATCACTTCGCCCACGCCGGAATCGATCAACACCTGCTTGAACACGCCGCCAGCACCGGTGACCAGAATGATGATGCCGGCCGGTTCCAGCGCCTTGGTGGCGACTTCCATCACCTGCTCCCGCTTCATGCCGCGGCGCGTCCCCAGCAGCGTGAAGGCGAGCAGCGTGGCCAGGGTCAACGCCACGAACGGGTGACCGAGGAAGGTCAGTGCGGCCAGCACCGGGCTGTCCGCCGGCAGGATCACGCCGGAGACGGTGTTGAGGACGATCAGGGCCAGCGGCAGCAGGATGATCGACAGGATCAGCTTGAAGCTGGGCAGGCCGGCGGTATCGAGATCGTTCTTCGGCAGCTCCATGTAATCCGGAATCTGGGCGTCGATACGCTTTGCGATCCAGCGGCCGAACAGCGGGCCGGCGATGATCATGGCCGGCAGCCCGCAGATCGCGCCGAACAGGATCACGTAGCCAAGGTCGGCGCCGATCAGTTTGGCGACGGCGATCGGCCCCGGTGTCGGTGGGATGAACGAGTGGGTCACGGCAAGCCCCGCCAGCAGCGGAATGCCGTAGTAGAGCAGCGAGCGGCCGGTACGGCGTGTCAGGGCATAGATCAGCGGCACCAGGATGATGAAGGCGACGTCCAGGAATACCGGAATCGCCACCAGGAAACCGGTGACGCCCATCGCCCACTGCGAGCGGTTCTCGCCGAACTTGTCGAGCAGCGTGCTGGCCAGGCGATCGACGCCGCCGGAGACCTCCAGCATTTTGCCGAACATGGCGCCCAGGCCGACCACGGTGGCGACGAAGCCCAGCGTGCCGCCCATGCCTTTCTCGACCGTGTCCAGCAGTTGGTCGACGTTCATGCCGGTCGCCAGCCCGACCAGGCCACTGACGACGAGCAGTGCGACAAAGGCGTGCAGGCGCAGCTTCATGACCAGATAGAGCAGCACGATGATGCTGCCCAGTGCGGCGAGTATCAGAGAGGTGGGGCTATCCATGTCGACGACATTCCTTGGTGAGAGCACGCGGCGCCGGAGGCCGGATATACGCCAATGGTGGCGTTGTGCTTCGCGGTGGAGTTGGCGAGAATGGATGTTACCGGTAACAGATCGATCTCAACAATGCGCCTAAAGGCGTAGAGACAACATCGATCCAATCGGGCTAGGCCAGTAGCAGGCAGGCGAGGCCACACGGCACCAATCACATCCGTACCAGTCACATACGTATCGATTACCGATGTAGTCACTACCTACGTAGCAATCCTGCTGGTACCAATCGGAAGGCAACGTCATGGACGCAAAGATGAGTCAGCGCATCGTCGTAATGGGCGTATCCAGCTGCGGCAAGACCGAGGTCGGGCAGCGGCTGGCAACCGCACTGGGAGGGCGCTTCCTCGATGGAGACGACTACCACTCGCCGGAGAGTGTCGCCAAGATGTCCCGCGGCGAACCCCTTGACGACGACGACCGGGCCGGCTGGCTGCAGCGACTGGCGGAGTTTCTGGCCGAGGCCAGGGCCAGGGACGAGACGCTGGTCATCGGCTGCTCCGCCCTCAAGAAGCGCTACCGCGATACGTTGCGCCAAGGCGATGGCGCACTCACCTTCGTGCATCTTGCCGGCAGCCGCGAGCTGCTGCTGCAGCGCATCCAGGCGCGTCGGGAGCACTTCTTCAAGGGGGAGGCGATGCTCGACAGCCAACTGGCCACGCTCGAGGCGCCGGGCGAGGACGAGGCGGTCACCGTCGACATCGCCGGCACGCTCGAGCAGGTGGTCAACGAAGCGGTACTGAAACTCGAGAAGCGATTTCTCGCCGCCGGACGCTGAGATAACCGCCCGCCCCAAAGGCGAGCGCGCGCAGGCGGGGCGCCGTTCAGAGGCTCCCTCCAACGCGAATCTGGAACCCCAGGTTTTCGCTGGAGGGTCGCAGTGGGGCGCCCTGGAGGCGAGCCAGCAGGCGTGAGGCGATGACATCCCCGATACGCCGCCGGGGTGTCACCACCGTTGCCAGTGGCGGAGCGGTCGCCTCGGTGATGTCGAGACCGTTGAAACCGGCCAGTGCCAGAGCACCGGGCACCTCGAGCCGGCGCCGCTGGCACTCGAACAGCGCCCCGGCGGCGAGGTCGTCGTTGCAGCAGAACACAGCCTCCAGCTCCGGCCAGCGCACCAGCATCGAGCCCAGCAGCTCTCCGCCCAGGCGATAGGAGGAGGGGTGGGGCGTGGTCAGGCAGCGCTGGGCCGATAGCCCCGCCTGCCGCATCGCC
>NZ_CEXLVS010000203.1:6388-7570 GCF_982684285.1 Salinicola sp.
GTCTCCCATCCCGCCATGCGCAGTTGCGCGCGGTGATCCATGCGCGCGCCGAGAAAGCCGACTCGTCGATAGCCCCGCTCGAGAAACGCCTGCGTCATCGCCACGCCGGCTTCGTGCTGGTCCAGCCCGACGTTGATGTCCAGCGGCGTCTCGGTGAGCTCCAGCGTCTCGACCACCGGCACCCGGGCTCGCGCCAGCAGGCGACAGGCATGATCGGTGTGGCGGGTGCCGGGCAGAATCAGCGCCTCGACGCCGTAGCTCAAGTAGGTGTCGATCAGGCGTTCCTCTTCCAGGATCGAATAGCCGGTATGACCGATCAGTACCTGATAACCCGCTTCACTCAGTCCTTCCTGGCCCCCCCGCTGGATTTCCGAGAACACCGAGTTGGAGAGCGACGGAATCAACAGGGCAACGCTATGCGACCGACCGCTGGCCAGGGCGCCGGCGGAATGATTGGGAATGTAGCCGAGCTCGGCGATGGCGGATTCGATGCGCAATCGCAAGGCGGCTGAAACCCGATGGGGCTCCCGCAGGGCCCGTGACACCGTGATCTTGGTGACGCCGACACGGTCGGCGATGTGTTGAAGCGTCACTCGCCCAGAGGAACGACGTGGCATGACAATCCCCGGAATCGATTCTTGTGTCCGGTGGTTACCGGTAACTTTCGAAGTAGATTAACACGCCGGTGCTGGCAGGCTCTCTGGGCCCATGGTCGTAATATCCCGACCCGTGAACGGTGGCGCGCCACCGGCATCGAGGGCGTCAGGGCGCGCTGTCACCGATCAGTAGTTCCGTCCCGAGCATGCGCGAGCGGCGGGGTTCGAGATCGAGCAGCATGGCCGCCGCCAGCCGGCCCTTGGCGGTGCTGATCGATGGGGCTCGGTCTGATTGAGTGGCTCAGGCATTCAGCGAGAGAGCCGTCACTTCATCAAAAATCTTAGTCATCAATGGCAATTCTCTTACAAACCTTTCTAGTAATCTGCATTATCCTACCGGATGGCATCATGTAGGGTCATCGCTAGCCGATTGCCCAGGCCACACGAAAACCTGAGTCCCGTCATCAGGAAGAGAACATGCTCAACGACCTTCTCGACACCTTCGACATCGACCTGTCGCAGTCCCAGCGGCTGCTGACCCTCGACATCGCCGGCACCGCCTTCGTGCCCCACCGGCTGGTGGGCG
>NZ_CEXLVS010000204.1:0-7546 GCF_982684285.1 Salinicola sp.
CTACGGAGTCTCTCCAGCGTTCCATCGGTAGAACCGTCGTCGACGAACAGTATCTCCAGCGCCGGCAGCCTGTCACCGAGCTCACGGTCCACCGCCTGCAGGAACCGGTCGATCGCATCCTCCTCGTTCATGACCGGCACCACGATCGACAACATCCAATCCTTTCGGTGTCTCTCCACGGAAGCTCCTCTCCTCGGTCGGTGTCGTCGGCTTATCTGGATTGGCGACGTCATCCATCAGCGACTAGGGTAATCCTAGCGGTAGAAAGGCGACTGCGCACAGCCAGGCGTATACGCTACCGGAATGTAAAAAAACGCTGTTTCAAAATTTTACTGGACATAAAAAACACCGTTTCCTATCATAGCGACGTTGTCTCATAGAATGTGAAGGCCGGTAACACGGCTTCATGATGAAAGAAAGGGAGTACTTATCATGACCAAGACCAAACTGTTTTCCGCAATGGTAGTTGCCGGCGCTTGCGCATTCGGAACTCAAGCCGCATTCGCCTACGGCGCTGGCGACTTCTACGGCCGCCTGGGCGTTGCCAAGACCGACGTTGACACCGGTTATACCGATGACAATGACAAAGGCGCCTATCTGGGCCTGGGTTACATGGTTCACGACAAGATCGGCGTCGAGCTGAGCTCCATGACCGAGACCAAGGTCCACGCCGAAGGCGGCACCTTCAAGCAGGTTCCGATCAACCTGATGGCGCAGTACTATCCGCTGGGTGGTCTCGATTCCCGCGTTCAGCCTTACGCCGGCGTTGGTGTCAACTACACCACGTTCTCCGACGAGAGCGGTGTCGGTAGCGTCGACGACTCCTGGGGCGCAGCAGGCCAGCTGGGTGTCGATCTGAACGTGACCGACAACTTCGGCTTCAACGCCTTCGCCCAGTACACCGATGTCAGCGCCGACATCAGTGGCGGTCGCGACATCGACCTCGACCCGGTCACCGTCGGTGCCGGTGTCACCGCCCGCTTCTAAGCGAACGGCGGTTGGTATCGAAAACCGGGCCTTCGGGCCCGGTTTTTTGTGCTTCGGATTCGGCGAACGGCACTCGACCGTGACCGGTCACGCCAGGGTGACGATACGATCGACAGCGGCAAGTTCACGGACCACCGGATCTCTTCTCGCCGCGGGCTCGTCCTTGAGCCAGACCTCCATTGCCGGCGCCACGGCGCAGGTCGCGGGCAGGGTGGCACGGGCATCGACCAGAGCCTGGAGACGAGCGATGAAGACATAACGCAGCCATTGCGGCATCGACATGGTATCGACACAAAATGGCTGCTGGCTCTCGAACGCCGACGGTTGCGGTCGCGATGCCTCCCACAGGCCGACCTCCATCAACGTCGCTTCCAATTCACGCAAGGCGTGAGCCAATCTGTCGTGCGAGGTCATTCTTCCTCCTGTCATGGTGGGTGTGGAAACTTTTCCGGTTGCTCACAAAAAACCTGAAGGAGCCTGTGGATAAACTTGGGACACCTACCCCGACGTGGCGTAATACATGTCTCTGAGCCGGCTGATCAATTTTTGGCCAGGACCTATCCAGCGCCATCGCGGCAAGTTACAGTGCGCGCCTCGATGGAGACGGCGACCTTTATCATGCAAACGCTCAGCGATTTCTTCTCGGGCAGCGGCGCGGAGGTCGTGTTATCGACCCTGGGCCGTCGCGTCACCCCCATGCCGCAGGCCTCATTCGCCGCATTCGAACGGGAGCAGGCGCCCTGGCCGCTACCCTGGAACGGCCGTGCCCAGGTAGCTTGTGCGTTGCGCTGGCCCGAACTCGAGACGGATCCGGCGATCTGGTTCCTCGCTCTCCCCCTGGACGAGCAGGGCCAACTGGTGCCCGCCCCGCGCGACGAGTTCCTCGATCGCCTGCTGCAGACCCTGAGCGCACGAGCGGCGTCTGCCAACGGCGAGCCGGCGCCAGACAACCTGATGCAGGACAACCCGCTGGCCTTCGAACCGGAGCTACACCAGAGGGCGCTGCTGCATGCTCGCCTGTCTCGTCATTTCGGGCAACCTCCCTCGGCCTTCTCCGACATGACACGCCGCTATCTCGTCGGCGACGAGTCGCTCGACTGGCAGATGCTGGGTCTCCAGGGGCTGGCCGACCAGGTCGTCGCCAAGGACCCGGCGGTAACCAGCGCACTGGTCGAGAGATTCGACACCATGCCGCGGGAGGTGATTCTAGCGCTGTGCTACCTGCTGGAACATGGCGACACCCCGGACGAGTTGCTGCCCACGCTGTGGAGCATGCTCGAGAGCGCTCGCGAGAGGCGGGACATCGAAGCCTTCTGCGCCCTGTTGAGAGCCCTGCTGGGCAGCGAGGATGCCAGAGTCGGCGGCTGGCTGGATCGCATCCTCGACGACGACGCCCTGATGGCCGCCGACTGCCTCGCCGCGATTGCCGCCCGCGGCTGGCACCATCTCGAGCACGAAGCCCGCCTGGAACGGTTTCTGGAGCGTCTGGCGGAGAGCCCGGAGGCCGACTTTCGTCCCGTCGTGCGTGATTTGGCATTGATCCCTCGCCTGCGGCTGCCCATATTGATGATGCTACGTCAGGCGCCGATGGGCTCCTCCCTAGGCCGGTTCGTCAGACAATGGAACGCATGATTTCATGAAAGCAATGCCCTATCAGGCCCAGGCGATCATCGGCCGCCGCGAGATGGTCACGCTTCCCGACCTGCAGATGACACTCTGCTGCAAGGCGGACACCGGCGCCCGCACCTCGGCGTTGCATGCCGAGCAGATCGAGCCCTACGAGGAGAATGGACATCCCTGGGTCCGATTCATCACCCGGTCGAGCGGGCAACCCATCGCGCACCACGAATGCCAGCTGCCGCTGCACGACCGACGGAGAGTCAGAAGCTCCAACGGCCAGCAAGAGTGGCGCTACGTCATCCGCACCCGCCTCGTCCTGGGTAGCCTGGACTTCCCCATCGAACTGACCCTGACCGATCGCAGCAACATGCGTCACCCCATGCTGCTCGGAAGACGCGCCATGCGCCGGCTTCTGGTTGCTCCGGGCGCCGCGTTCCTTCACGGTGAGCCCTGACGTCTCTCTCGCTGCCGCCATCACAACCCACGCCCCGGAGCCTTTCGCGCATGCATATCGGCATCTTGTCACGCAATCGCAACCTCTACTCGACGCGCCGCCTGATCGAGGCCGCCGAGCAGCGTGGCCACAGTGTCAGAGTCGTCGACACGCTGCGCTGCTACATGAACATCGCGTCGCATCGCCCCTCGATTCACTACAAGGGGGCGGAACTCGAATCCTTCGACGCCATCGTGCCGCGCATCGGCGCGTCGGTGACCTTCTACGGCTGCGCCGTACTGCGCCAGTTCGAGATGATGAGTACCTACGTCCTCAACGACTCGGTCTCCATCACACGCTCCCGCGACAAGCTGCGCTCGCTGCAGCTGCTGTCGCGCAAGGGACTGGGGCTCCCGGTGACCGGATTCGCCCACTCACCCGACGACATTCCCGACCTGATCACCATGGCCAAGGGCGCCCCGCTGGTGATCAAGCTGCTGGAGGGAACTCAGGGGATCGGCGTGGTCCTGGCGGAAACCAATCAGGCCGCGGAATCGGTCATCCAGGCCTTCATGGGGATGAAGGCGAACATCATGGTGCAGGAGTACATCAAGGAGGCCAAGGGCGCCGATATCCGCTGCTTCGTCATCGGCGAAAAAGTCGTGGCGTCGATGAAGCGCCAGGCCGCCGATGGCGAGTTTCGCTCCAACCTGCATCGTGGCGGCACTGCCAGCGTCATCCGGATCACTCCGGAGGAACGCTCCACCGCCATTCGGGCCGCCAAGGCCATGGGGCTGGCCGTGGCGGGTGTCGACCTGCTGCGCTCCAACCACGGCCCGGTGATCATGGAGGTGAACTCCTCTCCCGGCTTGCAGGGTATCGAGACGGCGACCGGCAAGGATATCGCGGGGCTGATCGTCGAGCATCTGGAGAAAAATGCCAGCACGCCGCGCAAGGCGCCGCCGAAGCCCAAGGGCTGAATGAGAAGAAATCCGACAAATAGCCGGAAATGCTAAATTTTTCTGCCCCCAGGGGTAGCAAAACAGTGTTTCCGGCCGCACAATTTGTGTCACCTCAGGAGGTGGCCGCACATGTTTCTCGACAATCGCCAAGTGGCGATGGACAGCGTGCTCGAAGCGCTGGCCGATAGTCTCGACTATTTTCAGGACAATCTCGATCGCCTGCGCCCGGCGCTGCGTAATGCCCTGAAACCCCATTACGAGGAACGTGGGGCTGCCATGCGCGAGCTACAGCAACTGGTGCGCGAGCATCTCGACATCCTGCCACGGGACGCCGACGTCGAGCGCGACGATTACCTCTGGCTCTGGAGTCGCATCAAGAGCTTCGTCGGCAACGACAGCGCCGTGCTGCTGGGGGAACTGCTCGAGCAGGAGCGCGTTCTGATGCAGGCGCTGGGCACGGCCTTCACCCACCCCCTGCCGGAAGCCCTCGAACCGACGCTGGAACGCTGCTGGAAAAATTGCCGCGCGCTGATCCGGGAAATCAACAAGCTTCAGCAGCGCCAGCGCTAGGCGCGGGTGAACGGCGGCCCCGCCGCATTCATGACGACAGCCGGATCGGCTCGAAGGGTCCGAGGAAGTACGGTTCGCGCCCCCACAGATAGAGATCCCCGAACGTCGCCGCACGCGCCAGCCACTCTCTCAGGCGCAGCCGCCACTCCCCCTTGATGCCGTCGTCGGGCACGGCGCATCCGGTGGACTCGATGCCCAGCGCGTCGGCGATGAAAAGCGCGCGTGGTAGATGCCAATCCTGTGAAATCAGCATCAACCGGTCGGCACCGAAGACCTCCTTGGCCCGAACGACGCTGTCGAACGTGCTGAAGCCGGCATAGTCGAGGGTCATGTTGGCATCGTCGACGTTACGGTGCCGCAGGGAGCGCCACATGCTGATCGGTTCGTTGTAGTAGCGCGTTCGATTGTCGCCGGAGAGAAGCAGGTGCTGGACGCGGTGCAGCCGCAGCAGCTCCGCCGAGGTCTCCACTCTGGCCTGATAGTAGGGGTTGGAACCACCCTGGCGTAGCCACTGCGCGGTACCGAAGACCAGGCCGACGGGCTGCACCGCGCACAGCGGCACCTCATGCTCGATGCGGGCGTGGGTTTTCTGCAGTATCCAGAGATTGATCACCACGATACTGACGGCCAGCAACGACAGGCTGGCCAGCAGCGCCTTGAGCAGGCCCTTCAGCAGCCAGAACATGGGGAGGAGCAAGGTCGGTGGACGGGAAGTGGCCACTGAAGGCCCCTCTCGGAAATCCGGTGGCGCGTTGAGATGTCGATCAGCATATCGCGTTCGTTGCTCTGCCAGAAACCGGCTGTGCAAGCCGGGAACGTTCGTCAGGCTCCGTCTGTAAAGTCCCTAGAACATTCCCAGTTCAAGACGCGCCTCTTCGCTCATCATCTCACGGCTCCAGGGGGGATCGAAAACGATTTCCACGTGGACCTTGGAGAACTGCGGCGCACCCAGAATCTTGCGGCGGGCGTCTTCGGCGATGACATCGCCCATCCCGCAACCCGGCGCGGTCAGCGTCATGCGGATGGTCACCATGCACTCGCCGGTGAGCAGGCGTTCGATGCGACAGCCGTAGACCAGCCCCAGATCGACGATGTTGACCGGTATCTCCGGATCGAAACAGGTCCGCAGTTGCGCCCAGACGAAAGCTTCCATCTCCTCTTCGCTGGCGTCCGGGTCCAGCGTGGGACGCTCGAGCGCCTCGAGACCCAGCGCATCGAGGTCATGCCCTTCGATCAGATAGAGACGCCCTTCGTGGCTGACGCTGACCGAGCTGCCCTTGGCCTGCATCACCACGACCGAGCTGTCCTCGACCAGCGTGACCGTCTTGCCGAACGGAATCGAGATGGCATCGACATCACGCTGCAGCGGCATCTCCTGGCCCTTGTAGACCTGGCTTAGGGGATCCATCGTCACTCCTGACAGAATTGCCGGCCCGAACACGCCGGGAGCCAGAGCCGGCTCACCGCAGCATACCCAGCACGCGCTGCAACGCCTCGACGAAGGCATCGACCTCTTCCGGCGTGTTGTAGACCGCCAGAGAGGCCCGACAGGTCGCCTCGACACCGAAATGATTCAACACCGGCTGGGCACAATGGTGCCCGGTGCGAATCGCCACGCCCAATTGGTCGATCAACAGCCCGATGTCCTGCGCATGCGCGCCATCGACCACGAACGAGATCACCCCCGCTTTTCGCGGCGCGGTGCCGATGATTGTCAAGCCGTCGATCCGTTCGAGCTTCTGGGTGGCGTGATCCAGCAGCCACTGTTCCCAGGCCGCCAGACGTTCGATACCGAGCGCGCTGACCCAGTCGAGGGCCGCGCCCATGGCGATCACGTCGGCCACCGACGGCGTACCGGCCTCGAAGCGATGCGGGACGGCGGCGAACTCGGTACCGCGCTCGAAGGAGACGCGCGAAATCATCTCCCCGCCACCCTGCCAGGGAGGCATGGACTCGAGAATCGACGCCTTGCCATAGAGCGCGCCGGCCCCCATGGGCCCGTACACCTTGTGTCCCGAGAAAGCGTAGAAGTCGGCATCCAGGGCCTGCACGTCGACGGCCTGATGCGGCACCGCCTGGGCGCCATCGACCAGAATCAGGGCACCGTGGGCGTGGGCGTCGCGCGCCATCTCGGCGATGGGGTTGATCGTGCCCAGCGCGTTGGAGACATGGTTGACGCAGACCAGCCTGGTCCGCTCGCCCAGCAGCTCGCGATAGGCCTCCTGATCGAGCACGCCTCGTGCATCGACCGGGATGACCCTGATCACGATACCCAACTCGCGCTCGAGCAGTTGCCAGGGCACGATATTGGAGTGGTGCTCCATCAGCGACACCACGACCTCGTCGCCGGCACGCAGATTGGCCCGCCCCCAGCTGTTGGCCACCAGATTGATCGCTTCGGTGGTCCCGCGGGTGAAGACGATCTCGCGCGGCTCGAAGGCGTTGAGGTGCCGCTGCACCGTCGCGCGCACGCCTTCGAAGGCGGCGGTCGCCTCGTCGGCCAGGGTGTGCAGGCCGCGGTGGATATTGGCATTGTAGCGACGGTAATAGTCGCCAAGACTGTCGATGACCGCCACCGGCGTCTGGCTGGTCGCGGCGTTGTCGAGATAGATCAGGGGCTTGCCGTGGACCTCCCGCTCGAGAATCGGGAAGTCCCGGCGTACCGCCGCCAGATCCAGCGTCAGATCGGTGATCGACGTCATATCACGCCTCCTGAATCGCCTCGGCGGTTTCGACCAGATCCGCCAGATTGAAGCGCTCCGGCAAGCGGCCGGCAACGGCCCGCTCGACGCGCTCGGCGATGACGTTGAGCCGCACCTTGTCCATTACCTCGCCCACGAAGGCAAGGGTCAGCAGCGCCCGCGCCATCGGTTCGTCGATACCGCGACTGCGCAGGGCATAGACGGCATCCTCGTCGAGCTGACCGGTCGTGGCGCCGTGGGAACACTTGACGTCGTCGGCGTAGATGACCAGT
>NZ_CEXLVS010000205.1:0-7476 GCF_982684285.1 Salinicola sp.
TCCAATACCTCCATCCGCATGGTGGAACTGATGGGGGGGACGCCGACGCCGCTTCCCTACGGGGAGGTCTACACCGCGCTACAGTCGGGCGTGATCGATGGTGCCGAAAACAATCCCACCGCCCTGACCATCGGCCGCCACGGTGAAGTAGCGAAATACTACTCCCTCGATCAGCACCAGCGTATTCCCGACTTTCTGGTGATCTCCAACCGTGCCATGGAGAAGATGACGGACGAGCAGCAGGAGATCGTCCGCGAGGCGGCCGCCCACGCCACGGAGGCCTATCGCGGGCTATGGGACGAAGCGGTGCGGAAAGCCCTTGCCGATGCCCGCGAGATGGGGGTGGAGGTCAACCGGCCTGACCAGGAGCCGTTTCGTCGCGCCGTTCAGCCGCTTATCGATGAGTATCGTCGAGACGACATCGTCGGCCCCCTGCTGGAACAGATCGTTTCGGATTGAACTCTCCCCGACGTGAGTGCGTTGTCTAGCGATGCATGCGCCTTGATCCCGTGGATCGTGAAGGCGTCGCGTCAAGCGGCTTGCTCACCCTCGTTCCGCTCAAAGTGTTCCCGGTTACATGGATGGTTGTGTCATGAGCGCTCTGCCAGAAATTTCGAAAGATGGACTGAAACGTCATATCGCGCTTGTCATCAGAGGGCTGACCGAACTGCGCCACGACGGTCGCTTTCACGAACCCAATCTCGATGGCACCGCGGGCGATTACGTCAGTTTCAACAGTTGGGAGTGGCCCCAGGGCGTTGGACTCTACGGGATCGCCAGGCTCTGGCAGCATACCCATGATGAAGAGGCGAAAAAGCTGCTGGAGAACTGGTACGAGGCCCAGTTGTCCTCCGAACTGCCTCCCCTCAATGTCAATACCACCGCGCCGATGCTGGCCCTGTCGATCCTGTGGTCGGAAACCGGCGATCCCCGTTGGGAGGAGGCCCTCGCCAGTTGGGCCGAGCGGTTGATGGCGGAGATGCCACGCACACGCTGCGGCGGGTTTCAGCACAATGTCTCGGACAAGATCAACGACGACGAGCTCTGGGACGACACCCTGTTCATGGTTGCGCTTTTCCTGGCCAACTATGGCCGGGCCGCCGACCGTCCGGAGCTCTCCGAAGAGGCCTGCCTTCAGTTCCTGGTACACACCCACTACTTGAGCGAGCGCGAAACCGGCCTGTGGTTCCACGGCTGGACGTTCGACGGCCATCACAACTTTGCGCGGGCCCGCTGGGCGCGGGGCAACTCGTGGATTTCCGCCGGCCTGCTGGATTTCCTCGAAACCGCCGACCTGACACCGTCGCTCGAGCGTTATTTCGGCTGGGTACTGCGTGCCCAGATGGAAACCCTGCTCGACTACCAGTGCCCCAACGGCGCTTGGCGAACGCTGGTCGACGATGAGATCTCCTACGAAGAGATCTCCGCCACGGCGGCGTTCGGCTACGCCTTCCTGAAAGGGGCGCGTCTCGGTTACGGCGACGAACGTTGGGAGCGTGCCGGCAGATTGGCGCTGCAGGCGGTGATCGACAACATCGAGGAAGACGGCACGGTTGCCAACGTCTCCTACGGTACGCGGATGGGAAACACGCTGCAGTTCTACCGGGACATCCCGATCCATCCCACCGCCTACGGGCAGTCGATGTCACTGCTGTGCCTGGTGGAGGCGCTCCAGCACTGAGTCTTTCTCAGCGGCATCGATGAAGCTGGCCTGACGTTGCGCAGGCCTGTCCCATACGGCCATCACAGCCTCCTAGACTGAATGCCCCCGCGCTGCAACCACCCCTTCTCACGCTATTGGACAATTGATTAAACGCTGCTTCACGCTCTAGTCTGTGCCGATTGCCGGCTGTCTGACAGGCCGGCATCACAATGACAAGCGGCCACAAGCCGATATCACAAGAACAGCGATAGCTGTGCAGGAGATGGATAATGAAGAAGACGCTGCTTGCGGCTGGCATCGCCGCCATGATGCTGGGCGCGACCCCTGTCATGGCCAAGACGCTGGTCTACTGCTCCGAAGGCTCGCCGGAGGGGTTCGATCCCTCGCTCTACACCGCTGGCACCACCTTCGATGCGTCGAGCAAGACGATCTACAACCGCCTGGTCCAGTTCAAGCCGGGTACCACCGAAGTCGAGCCGGCCATCGCCGAGAGCTGGGACGTGTCTGACGACGGCCTGGAAGTGACCTTCCATCTGCGCGACGACGTCAAGTTCCAGACCACCGACTACTTCACCCCGAGCCGCATGCTCGACGCGGACGACGTCATCTGGACGTTCGAGCGTCAGATGGACGAGAACAATCCGTACTACAAGCTGGCCAACGGCAGTTTCGAATACTTCAACTCGATGTCGATGGGCGAGCTGATCAAGTCGATCGACAAGGTCGACGATCACACCGTCAAGTTCGTGCTCACTCAGCCCAACGCGCCGTTCGTGGCCAACCTGGCGATGGATTTCGCCTCGATCCACTCCCAGGAGTACGAGCAGCAGTTGCTCGACGAGGGCAAGCCGGAGCTGGCCAACCAGCAGCCGATCGGTACCGGTCCGTTCCAGTTCGTCAACTATCGTGAAGACGCGGCCATTCGCTACCAGGCCAACCCGGACTATTTCCGCGGCAAGCAGCCGATCGACAACCTGGTCTTCGCGATCACTTCCGACGCCCAGGTTCGCTATCAGAAGCTGATGGCCGGCGAGTGCCAGGTGATGCCGTTCCCGAACCCGTCCGATGTCGAGGAGATGCAGCAGAACGACGACATCAACGTGCTCGAGGAGGCCGGTCTGAACGTGGCTTATCTGGCCTACAACACCCAGATGGCGCCGTTCGACAAGCCGGAAGTGCGCAAGGCACTGAACATGGCGATCAACAAGCAGGCGATCATCGATGCGGTGTTCCAGGGTGCCGGCCAGGTGGCCAAGAACCCGATTCCGCCGTCCATGTGGGGCTACAACGACGCCATCCAGGACGATCAGTACGATCCCGACAAAGCCAAGCAGATGCTCGAGGACGCGGGGGTCGAGAACCTGAAGATGAACATCTGGGCGATGCCGGTCCAGCGTCCGTACATGCCCAACGCGCGCCGCACCGCCGAGCTGATGCAGTCGGACCTGTCCAAGGTCGGCGTCGATGCGCAGATCGTCACCTACGAGTGGGGCGAGTACCTGAAGCGCTCGTCGGACACCAAGCGTGACGGTGCGGTCATCCTCGGCTGGACCGGCGACAACGGCGACCCGGACAACTTCCTGGGCGTGCTGCTCGGTTGTGACGGTGTCGGCGGCGCCAACCGCTCGCAGTGGTGCTACAAGCCGTTCGACGATCTGATCCAGAAAGCTCGCACCCTGGATAGTCAGGAAGAGCGCGCCAAGCTCTACGAGCAGGCCCAGGAGATCTTCAAGGAGCAGGCACCTTGGGACACCCTGGCCCACTCCACGGTCTTCATGCCGCTGCGCAAGGAAGTGACCGGCTACAAGATCGATCCGCTCGGCGGCCATAGCTTCGAAGGCGTCGACATCGAGTGATTCTCTCCTAGCGGAGACGCGGGGCGGCCCTGACAGCCGCCCCGCGTCTTAACGCGTGACTAGCCAGTACTCCAAAATGTTCAAATTCTTTCTGGTCAAGCTGGCGCAGCTGGTCCCGACGTTCATTGGCGTCACCATCGTTGCGTTCGCTTTCATTCGCCTGTTGCCGGGCGATCCGATTCTGCTGATGGCAGGGGAGCGCGGCATTTCCGCCGAACGCTACGCCCAGCTCGAATCTCAAATGGGCTTCGACCGCTCTCTGGTCGTCCAATATCTCGATTTCCTGAAGGGATTGCTGCACGGCGATCTCGGTAACTCCCTGGTGACCCACGCGCCGGTGATGGACGAGTTCATGAGCCGCTTCCCGGCGACGCTCGAACTCTCGCTGTTCGCGCTGGCGTTCGCCGTCATCATCGGCCTGCCGGCGGGCGTGCTGGCAGCGGTCAAGCGTGGCAAGACGCGCGACCACACCATCATGGGGGTCAGCCTGACCGGCTATTCGATGCCGATCTTCTGGTGGGGCCTGCTGCTGATCATGCTGTTCTCGAGCACCCTGGGCTGGACCCCGGTCTCCGGGCGCATCTCGTACATGTACTTCATCGAACCGGTCACCGGCTTCATGACCATCGACAGCCTGATCGCCGGCGACTGGGGCGCGTTTCTCTCCTCGCTGCACTACCTGATCCTGCCGTCGATCGTGCTGGGGACGATCCCGCTGGCGGTCATCGCCCGTCAGACCCGCTCCTCGATGCTCGAGGTGCTGGGCGAAGACTACGTGCGCACCGCACGGGCCAAGGGATTGTCCAACTTTCGCGTGATCATGGTGCATACCCTGCGCAACGCGCTGATTTCCGTGGTGACGGTGATCGGGCTTCAGGTCGGCCTGCTGCTGGCGGGGGCGATCCTGACCGAAACGATCTTCTCGTGGCCGGGCATCGGCAAGTGGATGATCGATGCGATCTCGCGACGTGACTACCCCTCGGTGCAGGGCGGCCTGGTCCTGATCGCGTTCATCGTGATGATCGTCAATCTGCTGGTTGATCTCGCCTATGGCGTCATCAACCCACGCATTCGCCACTAACAGGGGGCTATCATCATGAGTACCATTTCCACCCCCGCCGCGCCCGGTACCTTTCGCTACCAGCTGGCCTCCTTCTGGAGCGATTTCAGCGCCAGCCGCGGCGCGCTGGTCGGCCTGATCTTCATCGTCTTCATTCTGCTGGTCGCGCTGTTCGCGCCATGGGTCGCGCCACACGATCCGGCGATGCAGGATCGCTCGGCGCTGCTGGTGCCGCCGGTGTGGCATGCCGAGGGCAGCTGGAGCTACCTGCTCGGCACCGACGCGGTAGGTCGCGACATCCTCTCGCGACTGATCTACGGCGCGCGCTATTCGCTCTCGATCAGCGCCATGGTAGTGGTGATCTCGATGGGCGTGGGCATCTTCCTCGGCCTGCTGGCCGGGTATTTCCGTGGCTGGGTCGAGACCGTCATCACTCGCGTGATGGACGTGGTGCTGGCGTTCCCCAGCCTGCTGCTGGCACTGGGCCTGGTCGCCATCCTCAGCCCCGGTCTGACCAGCGCCATGATCGCCATCGCGCTGGTTCAGCTGCCTTACTTCGTGCGGCTGACACGGGCCGCGGTGATCGGCGAGAAGAATCGCGAGTACGTCATCGCCAGCCGGCTCTCCGGTGCCGGGCATCTGCGCCTGATGTTCAATACCTTGCTGCCCAATTGCATGGCGCCGCTGATCGTGCAGGCGACGCTCTCGTTCTCCACCGCGATTCTCGATATCGCGGCGCTGGGCTTCCTGGGCATGGGTGTCCAGCCGCCGACGCCGGAGTGGGGCGCGATGCTGGCCAACGCCCGCGAGTTCATGGGTAGCGCCTACTGGGCGGTGACATTTCCGGGGCTGATCATTCTGCTGACCGTTCTGATGATCAACCTGATGGGCGACGGCCTGCGCGATGCGCTGGACCCGAAGATGAAAAGATCGTGAGCGCTTCGCTCGCCCTGGCGCATGGCGTTCGAGGCGGGTGCGGCGACGCGATGAGGAGTTGTCATGGCATTACTAGATATCGAAGGGCTCAGCGTTCGCTTCAAGACCAGTAGTGGCCTGTTTGCCGCCGTGGAAGGCGTCGACATCAACGTCGACCGTGGCGAAGTGTGGTCGATCGTGGGCGAATCCGGCTCGGGCAAGTCGGTGTCCATGCTCGCCACCATGGGCCTGCTGCCGTGGACGGCGCAGGTCACCGCAGACAAGATGGCGTTCGACGGCCAGGATCTGCAGCAGCTGAGTTCGCGCCAGCGCCGGCGCATCGTCGGCGGCGAGATGTCGATGATCTTTCAGGAGCCGATGAGCAGCCTCAACCCCTGCTTCACCGTCGGCACCCAGATCGACGAGATGATCAAGCAGCACCTGGGCGGCTCGCGTAAGGAGCGCCACGAACGGGCGCTGGATCTGCTGGCGCAGGTGGGGATTCCCGATCCGGCGCGACGGATCAAGGCCTACCCGCATCAGCTATCCGGCGGCATGAGCCAGCGGGTGATGATCGCCATGGCGATCTCCTGCAACCCTCGCCTGCTGATCGCCGACGAGCCGACCACCGCGCTCGACGTCACCATCCAGGCGCAGATCCTCGAACTGCTGCTGCGGCTGCAGGAAGACACCGGCATGGCGCTGATTCTGATCACCCACGACATGGGCGTGGTGGCGGAGACCGCCAAGCACGTGGTGGTGCAGTACGCCGGCCGCCAGGTCGAGAAACAGGACGTGAAGTCGCTGTTCGCCAACCCGCGCCACCCCTACACCGAGGCGCTGCTATCGGCGCTGCCGGAGCGCGCAGGCAATCAGGCGCGACTGCCGACCATCCCCGGCGTCGTTCCCGGCCAGCACGATCGCCCGAGCGGCTGCCTGTTCAATCCGCGCTGCCAGTACGCCACCGAGCACTGTCGCGAGGTGGAGCCGGTACCGGCCGCGGACGATCCCGCCCGTACGTTGTGTCACTATCCCCTGGAAGATGGGATCTCGCCGTCGCCGGCTGCGGCGGGCGCTGCGCGAGACAACCCGCAATCCAGCCCGCATAGAGAGGTGCGCCCATGAGCCGCGATGCCGTATTGAGCGCCGTCAATCTCACCCGCCACTATCAGATCAAGGGCAGCCCGTTCTCCAAGCCGGCGACGGTGAAGGCGCTCAACGAAGCGACCTTCGAGCTCTATCCCGGCCAGACGCTGGCGGTGGTCGGTGAGTCCGGCTGCGGCAAGTCGACCCTGGCCCGGGTATTGACGATGATCGAGCCGCCCACCAGCGGCAAGCTGACCATCAGTGGTCACGAGGTGTCGTTGAAGGAGGGGCAGCGCCCGCCGGCGGCGCTGCGCCGCGAGGTCCAGATCATCTTCCAGAACCCCTACGGGTCGCTCAATCCGCGCAAGACCGTGGCGACCATGCTGGAAGAGCCGCTCAAGCTCAATCGCAAGGAGATGAGCGCGGCCGAGCGCCGCGAGGCGGCGCTGGAGATGATCGCCAAGGTGGGCCAGCGCCCCCAACAAGCCGATCGCGATCGCTGACGAAACCGAAACCCACACCGATCGCGATCGCGTTCTAAAACCTTTCGCGCGGCTAGCGTGATCGCGATCGCGAGCATTCTCGTTATGGATCGCCATGTCGATTGCCAGTCGACGCCGGAGCGCGTAAATGATGGCGATCCATAACTTCTGTTCATTCTGGAGGACCAGCAGACACAATTCATGATCAGCATCGTGAAGCACCCGTTGCGAAATTGGTACATTTCATCACGCCTGCTCAAATCAAGCTGAGTTCGCTAGGCAGCATGTGGAACTTCAAACCATCACATTTCGCGCGGGAAAAGCAGTCATGGCGAAAACACACACACACACACACACATAGAACAACTTACGGAGCAATGCCGTGAATAGACGCTACTTGAGAGTCTTCTGGTG
>NZ_CEXLVS010000206.1:0-7470 GCF_982684285.1 Salinicola sp.
CCTTGGCGACCATTCCCTTGATAGCCGTGACCTTGTCGTCAGGCAGCAAGCCTGCCTGGAACTCGATGCCCAGCGGATCGGCAATCGCTTTCGCGGTACGGGGGTTGTCACCGGTCAGCATCACCGAGCGGATGCCCAGTGCCTGGAGATCCTTGATGCCGTCGATGGCGTCCGTGCGCGGCTCGTCACGCATGGCGATCAGTCCGACGATCACGCCGTCCCTAAACACCACGACGGCCGTCTTGCCCTGCTCCTCCAGCGCAGCGATCCGCGTCTTCAGAGCCTCTGTCAGTACGCCCTGGTCTTCAGCGTAGCGTGGCGAACCGACATAGCTACGATGACCGTTCACGCTTGCCTCGACACCATGGCCGGCGATGACGCGTGCGTCCGACCCTTGAGAAAACGCGATATGACGCGATTCGGCATGATTCAACACCGCCTCGGCGAGCGGGTGGCTGGAGCCGGCCTCGACACTGGCGGCCAAGGCAACGACATCAGCCTCATCGTGGTCATCGGCAGCCGCTTGCACGTCGGTAACGACTGGTTTCCCGGCGGTCAGGGTGCCGGTCTTGTCGAAGGTCACGAGGCTAGCCTTGGCGGTGGACTCGATCACCGCGCCCCCCTTCAACAATAGCCCGCGGCGTGCCCCGGTAGACAGCGACGAGGCGATCGAAGCCGGTACCGAAATTACCAGCGCACACGGGCAGCCAATCAACAGCAGCGCCAGGGCTCGATAAGTCCATTCACCCCAAGCGCCGCCGAAAAGTAGCGGAGGAATGATCGCAACGAGTAGCGCGGTACCGACCACAGCGGGCATATAGACACGGCTGAAGCGATCAATGAAACGCTCGGTGGGCGCACGGGCTTCCTGTGCTTCTTCCACCAAGCGGATGATCCGCGCGATGGTATTGTCTTCGGGCGCCTTGGTGACGCGAATACGCAGCACGGCATCATTATTGATGGACCCGGCGAAGACCGACTCGTCGAGGGTCTTGCTCTTGGGCACCGATTCACCGGTCACCGGCGATTCATCGATAGAAGACGTTCCTTCAATGATCTGCCCATCGGCAGGAATCCGGTCGCCGGGTCGCGCGACGACGATCTGACCAATCTTCAGATTCGCGGCATTGACCTTGCGAGTCGCCCTCTGTG
Source organism: Salinicola sp. (assembly GCF_982684285.1). NCBI lineage: Bacteria > Pseudomonadati > Pseudomonadota > Gammaproteobacteria > Oceanospirillales > Halomonadaceae > Salinicola > Salinicola sp. The sequence goes on from NZ_CEXLVS010000206.1 coordinate 1,153, forward strand.
CGTCTTCGACCAGCGCGCTCTTGGGCACTAGATCACCTAGCGCGCGAATACTCGAGCGGGCACGATCCGCGGCCACCCCTTCAAGCACTTCGCCGACGGCGAACAGGAAGACCACCAGCGCCGCCTCCTCGGCGGCACCGATGAACAGCGCGCCACCCGCAGCGATGGTCATCAGCATCTCGATGGTGAACGGCATGCCCGCGCGCGCGGCAGAAAAGGCGCGTTTCGCCACGGGAACCAGCCCGACCAGACACGCCAGGATGAAGCCCCAATAAGCCAGAGACTCCGAGGCCACCAGGCGCACCGCCACGGCGGCCAGCAGGACAGCCCCGGTCATGACCACCAGCCGGCCCTTGCCATGCAGAAACCAGCGTTTCGGTGAGGCCGACACCGCCTCGGCGGCGCCTTCGTCAGCTGTGGTGCTGGCGCCATTGGAACCATTACCGGTTATGGCGCCGCGCGGCGTTACACTGTAACCGAGCCGCTTGACCGATTTCTCGACGCTGTCCGGCGAGGTTTGCTGTTCGTTGAGCTTCAGCGTGAGCGTCTCGTTCATCACCGACACTTTGACGTCGGAGACTCCCGGCAGGTTCTCCACGCCGCCACGAATTTTCGCCGCGCAACTGGCGCAGTCCATGCCGCCGACCTTCCAGCTGAGCGTGCCCTCGGTATCGGCCTCTTCGGCTGTCGCCATCGTCACGTCGCGGTCATGGTCATGTCCGTGACAGTGGTCGTGGTCGTGAGCGTGGCTACCGTCACAGCCGCCGTGTGAATGGCTCTCGTCCGGATCACTGTCCTGTCCGGCGGCAGCGGGCTTGAACTGGACGCCATAGCCAAGCCGCTTGACGGTCTTCTCGACTTGCTCCATTGAGGTTTGTCGCGTGTCCAGCCCAAGCCTCAGCGTCTCCTTCATCACCGAAACCTGAACGTCGGAAACGCCTTTCAGGCGTTCCACCGCACCACGGATCTTGCCTGCGCAGCTTGGACAGTCCATGCCTTGAACGGTCCACTGGTATGGGTTACCGGATGCTTCGGTATGTGTAGCTGGCATGAAAAGTTACCTCGTTCAATTTCTCTGCTCAAACTCTAAACCTTCTAGTGGCTATAGAGTCAAGCCGCATCGTCTTACTGGTAGTGAAGCATGCGAGGCGGGTAGAAAACGACTTGCGAACGACTGCGACGGCCAATAGAAGCATGACTTTTGAGAATGGCCATAATGTTTTTCCGAGGCGTTTTTGATAAAAGTGGCCCGTCACGTTAAGGAGCAACCCATGCGATTTTCTTGTCGCCCCTGGATGGGATGCGTGTTAGCGGTCTTCGCAGGGGCTCTAACGACGCTAACCTTCTCTCCCTTCGAGCTTTGGTGGCTGGGGCCGGTCGCCGTCGGCCTCATTTACTCAGGCCTGGATGACCTGACACCGGGTCAGGCAGCCCTGCGAGGCTGGTGTTATGGCATCGCGCTGTTCGCCACGGGAACCTCATGGGTCTACGTGTCGATCCATGAGTACGGTTACACGGGGGTGCCGCTATCGGTTTTCCTTACAGCCCTGTTTGCCGCCACCTTGGCGCTTTTCTATGCCATTCCCTTCTGGTTCTATCGGCGCTTTACTGGCTCGCGTCTAGCCTTTCTCTCCTTCGCCGGCGCGTGGGTGTTGATTGAAGTGCTACGGACATACCTTTTCACCGGTTTCCCTTGGCTATTGCTGGGGAGCGCGCACGTCGATTCTCCTTTAGCACCATTGGCCCCGGTTGGCGGGGTGCTGCTGTTGACATTGGTTACCGCCCTGACGGGCACGCTGGGGGTGGAGTTCCTGCGTCGACGCTGGTGGGCAGGGGGCACGATCGCCGCTCTATGGCTGTTCCCCCTGATGCTTCCTACTCAGTGGACCATACCCAGCAAGGAGCCCGTACAAGTGAGCCTGTTACAGGGCAATCTACCCCAGCTAAGCAAATGGACAAACGAGGGGCAGCGTAACGCAGTCAGCACCTATGCCCGATTGACCCGCAACATTGCTGAAGACATAGATCTGGTTATCTGGCCGGAAACGGCGATTCCTATGTATCAGCGTCAAGCCGAGCCGCTGTTGGAGCGGGTTAAGGCTACTTTGCCATCAGGAGCCGAACTGCTCACCGGTATCGTGCAGCGCGACGACTCGGGCCGCTATTACAATGCCGTAGTCGGTGCCGGCGAGGTTACGGATGTGTACCGCAAGTCGCATCTGGTACCGTTCGGTGAATACATCCCGATGGAAAAACAGCTACGTGGCATTATCGCTTTCTTTGATCTGCCGATGTCAGACTTCACGGCAGGCAATTCCGAACAAGGCCCGATCCGAGCCGCTGGACTGCGCATCGGCACGGCGATCTGTTACGAAATTATTTTCCCGGACTTAGTGGCACAACGCGCCGATAACGCTGAGGTGTTGCTCACGGTGTCCAACGACACCTGGTTCGGTGACTCCATCGGGCCACTTCAGCATCTGCAAATGGCCCGGCTACGCGCCCTTGAAAATGGTCGCTATGTTATGCGGGCAACGAACAATGGGGTGACGGCCATCATCGACCCGCAAGGTCGCATTATCGATCGCGCGACTCAATTCAGGATGACCACCCTCAACGGAGAAATCCGGGCCATGCGGGGAGAAACGCCATTCACACGCACCGGAAGCTGGCCAACCTGGCTATTGTCAGCAGCGCTGGTTATATCCGGGGTACGCAGGCGAAATAGCTAAAAGACACCGTTATCGACAGTTAGGCAAGCCACTACAAAATGTCATTATGCGCAGAGGCTTGCCCTGTAGGGTAGGCACATCGTGTTGTTTGGGGTAAAGTGCCGCCATTTCACTTCACTTGGTCTATCATAAGCTCTCATGCTAAGAATCCTTCGCTTCCTGCCTCGCAGCCGAAAATTACTGATTTTACCTATAGCTACGCTAGTCACGTTACTAGGAGCGCAGGAAATCTTCTCTGTGTTAAAAGCTTCTAATGGAGATGATGCGCTCCTTAACGAGGCTAGTTCGCCAAGCATTGAGTTATCTCCTCGTTTCCAAGCTCAAGCTGACACCATGACAGCTGTTAAAGTCAGCACCAACTACAAATATACGGGCCCCGCTCAGGCTTCCACCGGACTTACCAAGCCCACGGCAGACTCGCCACAAAGCCCCCTATTGGTAACAGACGAAGTTGAAACTACTCGCGTTTCTGAAACAACTGTCCAAGACAGCGTTGTTCGTGCGGCTACACCATTAAACCCCAGCGTTCCTACAACCAAGCCGGAAAGTACTAAAGACGCTAGCGAACTGGATAGCCAGGCGCTGCACATGGCGATTCGACTTACCGACTCGTCAACAGAAGCCAACGATCGCGAAGTTGGCGGGGCTTCCGATGTTGGTTCATCTGTCGACCTAATACATAACGATGAAAAAGTAGACCTGGAAGAAGAACTGGTAGCCAACGAAAGATTCGTCCCATCTTGGGAAACTTATACCATTCAATCCGGCGATACTTTCGCGGACATGGCCGAACGCATTCTGGGACTAGGCTATGGTGAAGTTATGCAGATTCTCGAAGAAATCCCGGACAAAAGGACATTCACTCGCTGGCGTGTCGGTGATAACTTTGACTTTAAAATTAACGAATCTGGTGAATTATTGGCACTGCGAATCATGAAGGACGCACATTCCGGCCTCCTCATTGAACGCGACCACGACAGCAAGAGCTTTGAGGTTACTCGTTTTGAGAAAACGGCTCAGAAAACGCAGCGATTGTTTTCAGGAACCGTCAATGGCAGTTTTGCTCAGTCAGCCAGCGCCACTGGCTTATCTTACTCAGAAGTGTCTGATCTGAGCGATCTACTTTCGAAAAAGATAAATTTTCGCCGTGCTGCCCGGCGAGGAGATCAATTCCGAGTTTTGGTAGAAACCGATATGATTGAGGGTCAGGCTACTGATTCGCGCATCCTTGCTGCTCACTACAAAGGCAATAAAAGGGACCTAGCTATCGTTAGAAATCCTGCTGATGACAATTTTTATACCTCTGAAGGCTACAGCCTCTCCCCGGCATTTAACCGGAAACCGTTTAAAGGCGACTACAGGATAAGCTCGCCTTTTAACTTGCGGCGAAAGCACCCAATCACCGGCCGAGTTAGTCCGCATCAAGGCACTGACTTTGCAGTAACCACTGGCACTTCGATTCAATCTCCAGCAAATGGACGTGTTACCAAGTCGGCCTATCAAAAAAATGGCGCTGGAAACTACGTTGTGATTCGTCATGATAACGGCTACAAGACTCGCTATATGCACCTATCCAAACGCTTGGTATCTGAAGGCGAGCGCGTTTCCAGAGGCCAGAAGATTGCACTATCCGGCAATACGGGTCGTAGCACGGGACCTCATCTTCATTACGAGTTAATGGTTAACAACAATCAAGTCGACGCCATGCGCGTCAAATTGCCGGAAGGCAAGCAGCTATCTGGACAAGCATTAGCAGCCTTTAAAAAGGAAGCCAAGCAGTTCTTAGCTCAGATTGATCACTACACAACTTTATCTATGATTGCTAGCCAATCGAAATTACCTTAGAAAAACGCATTTCCAATGAGCCTGAGTATCCACTCAAAATACCTGGACCGGAGTCCGATAACCCAGACGCTGCGGGCAGGTTGTTGAGCCTCTCTACGACCTACCGCAGCTCAGCGTCGATGACTTCTCGAAAGGCCGTACCCTTCAAAAAATACTGGCGAATTAGTCGTTGGTATTCTGTTTTCACGGCACCAAGTCGAGGCTCCATCGCGAGATCTCGTGCTATCAGAATAAACGTAGCGGGAATTTCACATTGCCGGTGAATCCGGTTTCTGGGAGGAGGTCAGGATCAAAAAAAGACCGCATAAGCGGTCTTTTTTGTGCCGAATGAACGCTGGCGTGTTGAGGTTCATTCATCTGCAGGCGCGTAGGAGCCGTCTTCACGATGGATCTCGCGACCGGTCAATGCCGGGCTGAAGACGCAGGCGACGGTCATGCCCTTCTCCTTGCCGCGCAGCCAATGCTCGTCGTGCTGGTCCAGCAGGTACATGTCGCCGGCCTTGATCTTGTGGATCTTGCCGTCGGCAATGGTTTCCACTTCACCTTCGCCCTCGTAGCAGAACACCGCTTCGATGTGGTTCTTGTAGTGGATGTGGGTTTCCGTACCCGGATGAATGCGGGTGATGTTGAACGAAAAGCCACAGTTATCCTCGGCCAGCATCAGGCGAGTGCTGTCCCAGTTGCCGTTTTCGGCTTTGACGAAGCGATCAGTTTTCCGGCACTCATCGAGATTACGTACGATCATCGATAACAACTCCTTGGTGGATGACTACTGCTGAATGACAGAGAGAGCGGCCCTGGGGGCCGCCTCGAAACATCGGTGAACGACTCAAGCGAAGGCTTCCCTGGCGCTGCGCTCCAGGATATCCAGACCTTCCAGCAGATCTTCGTCGCTGATGACCAGCGGGCATAGACACTTGACGACCTGGCCGTCCTGGCCAGCGGTTTCGATGATCAGACCGTTCTCGAAGGCTTTCGACGTGATCTTGTCGGCGATGTCCCCGTCGCGCACGTCGATGCCCCGCATCAGGCCGCGGCCCCGCTCGCTCGCGGGATAGCCCATCTCGGTCAGCGAGGCGGCAATTCTGGCAAACCGCTCCTCGACGATGCGCCCCTTCCGCTGGATATCGCGCTCGAACCTGTCGTCGCTCCAGAAGTGTCGGAGGGCGGCGGCAGCCGTCACGAAGGCCATGTTGAAGCCGCGGAAGGTGCCGTTGTATTGGCCCGGTTTCCACTTGTCCAGCTCGGGGCGCATCAGCACATGGGCGAACGGCAGGCCGTAGGCGGACAGCGACTTCGAGTTGGTCACGATGTCGGGCACGATCCCGGCGTGCTCGAAACTGAAGAACTTGCCGGTGCGGCCGCAGCCGGCCTGGATATCATCGACGATCAGCAGGATGTCGTGGGCACGGCAGATACCCTCGAGCCGCTTCAGCCAGTCCAGGCCAGCCGGATTGATGCCGCCCTCGCCCTGCACCGTCTCGACGATCACGCCGGCGGGAACGTCGAGGCCGCCGGACTTGTCGCCCAGCAGCTTTTCGAAGTAGTCGAGCGTGTCGGCCCCTTCGCCGAGGTAGCCGTCGAAGGGCATGAAGCTGGCTCCCTGGGTCGGGATGCCGCCCGTCGCTTCACGGAACTTGCGGTTGCCGGTGGTCGCCAGCGCCCCCATGGTGACGCCGTGGAAGCCGTTGGTGAAGGTGACGATGTTGTGGCGGCCCTTGGCGACGCGGGCCAGGCGGAT
>NZ_CEXLVS010000207.1:0-7459 GCF_982684285.1 Salinicola sp.
CTCTCCCTCAGCCAACCTCCAGATACCACAACGCCCGCACAGGGCGGGCGTTTCGAAGCATGAGGCACTTATCGGGAACTAGTCATCCTGGGCGTTCTGCCCGCCCGCTTCACTACGACGCTTCTCTCGACGCGACTTGTTCAGACGTCCCAGTGCCAATATCGGACCCGACACGACATAGCAACCGAACAGCGCCAGCAGCATCACGGAGGGCTCGATGGAGATCAGTACGAACAGCAGCACGATCGCCAGCAGGAACACGAACGGTACCGGCCCCTTGAAATCGATCTCCTTGAAGCTGTGGTAGCGCACGTTGCTGACCATCAATACGCCGGCAGCGGCGACCACCACGGTCATCAGTACCTTGAACCCCAACGACTCGGCATCGAAGGTGTGGAAGACCCATACGCAGGCCGCCACGATCGCCGCCGCCGACGGGCTGGGCAACCCGACGAACCACTTCTTGTCGGTGCTGCCGATCTGAACGTTGAAGCGTGCCAGGCGCAATGCGGCACCCGCGACGAAGATGAACGCGGCAATCCAGCCGATCTTGCCGATGTCCTGCAGTATCCAGGTGAACGCGACCAGTGCCGGCGCCATCCCGAACGAGACCATGTCGGCCAGGCTGTCGAACTCGGCGCCGAAGGCACTCTGAGTATTGGTCAGGCGAGCGACACGGCCGTCCAGCCCATCGAGCACCATGGCAATGAAGATGGCGATGGCCGCCTTGGCGTAATCGCCATTGATAGCGGCAACGATGGAATAGAAGCCGGCGAACAGGGCCGACAGCGTGAACAGGTTGGGCAGCAAGTAGATGCCACGGCGGCGGATTCGCTTGCCGTTCTCGACCGTTTCCTCGATGACCTCGTCTTCATCATCGAAGAGGGGGGACGTCGCGCCGATCGTAATCGTTTCGGGCTCTTGCTCGTGGTGGCGGTCATCCTGCGTCATGGAAGCGAGTCCTTTAGTCGTTTGCGCTCGGGCCTATTAGCCGGATCATTCTACAGCCTAGCGGGAATCGCGACAGATGCCCGCACGAAAGCGATGCCCGGACAACAAAGAAACGGGGGCGCGACATGCGTCGCGCCCCCGTGCCAGCCCGTGATCGATCGACGATCAGTTCTTGCTCTTGTCGACCAGCTGGTTGGCGGTGATCCAGGGCATCATTGCACGCAGCTTGGCACCGACCTGCTCGACCGGGTGTTCGGCGGTCTGACGACGACGCGCATTCAGCGAGGCGTAGTTGCAGGCGCCCTCGGCGATGAACATCTTGGCGTACTCGCCGTCCTGGATGCGCTGCAGCGCCTTGCGCATGGCGGCACGGGATTCGTCGTTGATGATCTCACGGCCGGTGACGTACTCGCCGTACTCGGCATTGTTGGAGATCGAGTAGTTCATGTTGGCGATGCCGCCCTCGTACATCAGGTCGACGATCAGCTTGAGCTCGTGCAGACACTCGAAGTAAGCCATCTCCGGCGCATAACCGGCTTCGGTCAGCGTTTCGAAGCCCGCCTTGACCAATTCGACGGCACCACCACACAGCACGGCCTGCTCGCCGAACAGATCGGTTTCGGTCTCGTCCTTGAACGTGGTCTCGATGATGCCGCTGCGACCGCCGCCGATGGCTGCCGCGTAGGAGAGAGCGATCTCCTTGGCCTGGCCGGAGGCATCCTGATGGATCGCGATCAGATCCGGGATGCCGCCGCCGCGCACGAACTCGGAACGCACGGTGTGACCCGGCGCCTTGGGCGCGATCATGATCACGTCGAGATCGGCGCGCGGCTCGACCTGGCTGTAATGGATGTTGAAGCCGTGGGCGAAGGCGATGGTGGCGCCCTCTTTCAGATTCGGCTCGATCTCCTGCTCGTAGATCGCCTTCTGGTTCTCGTCCGGCGCGAGGATCATCACGACGTCTGCGGTCTTGCACGCCTCGGCAACGCTCGCCACCTTGAGGCCGGCGCTCTCGGCCTTGGCCGCCGAGGAAGAGCCCTTGCGCAGGCCGACGGTCACATCGACACCGGACTCTTTCAGGTTGTTGGCGTGAGCGTGGCCCTGGGAGCCATAGCCGACGATCGTGACCTGTTTGGCCTGGATCAGGGAAAGGTCGCAATCCTTGTCGTAATAAACGTGCATATCGAACTCCGGAAATCGATTCTGATGAGCGTTCTGCTCGGAACTGTCGCCACTGAAACCCTGTCAGCGTTGATGGCCGCCGGCGCCGTCTGTCGCGGTGCGCGTCGTTTCAGCCTGACGCCACGATAAGCCAGGCAACATATTGCGTAAAACGCTATATTTGCAATGCGATATTTCGGAATATGAAACGACCATGGATTACCGCCCACTGAACCATTTCCTGGCGCTGGCCGACCACCTGCACTTCGGCCGTGCCAGCGATGCCTGCCACATCAGCCCCTCGACGCTGAGCCGTTCGATCCGCCAGCTCGAGGAGACGCTCGGCGTCACGTTGTTCGAGCGCGACAATCGCCACGTCACATTGACCCGGGAGGGCCAGCTGTTTCACGCCTATGCCCGGGAGACGCTGGAGCAGTGGCAGGCGATGCAGGCCACGCTGATGGCGGAGACCCGCGAGCTGGCTGGCGAGATCAGCATCTACTGCTCGGTCACCGCCAGCTACAGCTTCCTGTACCGGCTGTTGAGCGAGTTCCGCCAGCGTCATCCGCGCATCGAGATCAAGCTGCACACCGGCGATCCCGCGGACGCCATCGCTCGCGTCCAGGCCGAGAACGAAGACATCGCCATCACCGCGCGCCCGCGCAGCCTGCCGGATGCGCTGGCGTTCAAGCCGCTGACGACATCGCCGCTGGTCTTCATCGCCCCTCGCGATGGGGCCGACTGGCTGCCCGCCACGCCGGAGACGCCAACCCCGTCGCAATGGAAGGACGTGCCGATGATCCTGTCCGAATCCGGCCTGTCGCGGGACCACGCCGACACCTGGTTCCGGGCGATGGGCGTCAGCCCCCGCATCTATGCCCAGGTGGCGGGCAACGAAGCGATCGTCAGCATGGTGGGGCTGGGTTTCGGCGTCGGCATCGTGCCGCGCATCGTGCTCGACAACAGCCCCCTGCTGGATCGCATCATGATCCTGCCGGTCAAGCCGGAGCTGCCGCACTACGATGTCGGCCTGTGCGTGCTCAAGCGCCGCCTCAAGAGTGCGCTGATCGAGGCGCTGTGGGCGCAGCTCCCCAACTGAAACGTTGCATTGAAAGATCGGGAACGCAAAACGCCCGACGGAATCGCTTCCGCCGGGCGTTGGACTAGCGATGGCTCGTATCTACAGCGTGAGCAGCTTGTCCCCGCGGGCAATGCCCGATACGCCGGTCCGCGCCACTTCCAGAATGCCGATCGGCGCCATCGCCTGGATGAAGGCATCCAGCTTGCCGGCGTCGCCGGTGATCTGCACGGTGTAGACGCTCGGCGTGACGTCGACGATCTGCGCCCGGAAGATATCCGCCGTGCGCTTGACCTCGTCGCGGGCCGCCCCCAGCGCCTTGACCTTCACCAGCATCAGCTCGCGCTCGATGTGGTTGCCCTCGGTCAGATCGACCAGCTTGACCACGTCGATCAGCTTGTTGAGGTGCTTGGTGATCTGCTCGATCACCCGGTCGTCACCCACCGTGGTCACGGTCAGCCGCGACAGCGACGGATCTTCCGTCGGCGCCACGTTGAGGGTTTCGATGTTGAAGTTGCGCTGGGAGAACAGCCCCACCACGCGGGACAGGGCGCCAGGTTCGTTTTCCAGCAGAATCGAGATGATATGGCGCATCAGGTCCGCTCCGTCTTCGAAAGCAACATGTCACGCATGGAGCCCAGCGGCACCTGCATCGGATAGACGTGTTCGAACGGGTCGACATAGATATCGAGGAACACGAGCTCGTTGGTGTCGGCGAAGGCGCGTTCCAGTGCCGGCGCCAGCTCATCGATGGTCGTCACCTTGATCGCAGTGAAGCCGTAGGCCTCGATCAACTTGGCGAAGTCCGGCAACGACTCCATGTAGGAGTGGGCGTGGCGGGACTTGTAGTTCAGATCCTGCCACTGGCGCACCATCCCCAGCGATTGGTTGTTGAGGTTGACGATCTTGACACCCACGTCGAACTGCTTACAGGTCGACAGCTCCTGCATCATCATCTGGAAGCTGCCTTCGCCGGTGAAGCAGACCACGTCGTCCTGCGGATAGCTGAGCTTGATGCCCATCGCCGCCGGGAAGCCGAACCCCATGGTGCCGAGGCCGCCGGAGGTAATGAAACGGTTGGGCTTGGCGAACTTGTAGTACTGCGCCGCGAACATCTGGTGCTGACCCACGTCGGTGGTCACGAACGCCTCGCCGCGGGTAGCGCGATAGACCGCTTCGATCACCTCCTGCGGCTTGAGCGCCGCGCCCGGTTTCGACGGCTCGTAGAGCTTGCCTTCGCGCTCGGAGCGCCAGCCGTCGATGCTCTTCCACCATTCGCCCAGCGCCTCCGGATTGGCCGGCTCGCGACCCTGGACCAGGCTGATCATCTCGTCGATGACGCTGCCGGCCGCGCCGACGATCGGCACGTCCGCGCGCACGGTCTTGGAGATCGAGCTGGGATCGATATCCACATGAACGATCTTGGCCGTGGGACAGAACTTCGAGGTGTTGTTGGTGACGCGGTCGTCGCAGCGCGCGCCGATGGCGACGATCAGGTCGGCGTGATGCATCGCCATGTTGGCCTCGTAGCTGCCGTGCATGCCGAGCCAGCCCAGCGACTGGCGGTCGCCCTGCGGATAACCGCCGATCCCCATCAGCGTGGTGGTGATCGGAAAGCCGAGCCGCTGGACCAGATCGGTCAACGCCTCCGACGCCCGGCCGGTGACGATACCTCCGCCGGTGTAGAACACCGGCCGGCGCGCCTTGAGCATCATGTCGACGGCCTTCTTGATCTGGCCGCTGTGCCCACGGGTCACCGGGTTGTAGGAACGAATCTTGACCTTCTTCGGATAGACGTATTCGTAACGCTCGGTGGGCGCGGTCATGTCCTTGGGGATATCCACCACCACCGGGCCGGGTCGGCCGGTGGCCGCCAGGTAGAACGCCTTTTTCAGGACTTCGGGGATCTCGCTGGGGTGCCTGATCGAGAAGCTGTGCTTCACGACGGGCCGGGTCACGCCGACGATATCGGTCTCCTGGAAGGCATCTTCCCCGATCAGATGGCTGGCGACCTGGCCGCACAGCACCACCATCGGGATCGAGTCCATATAGGCGGTGGCGATGCCGGTGACGGCGTTGGTCGCGCCGGGGCCGGAGGTGACCAGCACCACGCCGGGCTTGCCGGAAGCGCGGGCATAGCCGTCGGCGGCATGGGTCGCGGCCTGCTCGTGACGAACGAGAATGTGTTGAACGCTATCCTGGCGAAACAGGGCATCGTAGATATGCAACGCCGCGCCGCCCGGATAGCCGTAGATACGCTCGACGCCTTCGTCTTTCAGAAAGCGGGCGATCATATCGGCGCCGGAAAGTAATTCCACTGGTGAGTCTCCCCTGGAAGTTCGAGTGCCGCTTCGCGGTTCTGGTGACAAACCGGATTCGTGAATGGTTGGCGCAATCCACGAACACGAAGCTCAATCACGGCGATACGCCGCTGCCGACGGTTGAACGTCGACGCCTGATGCCATTTCCTGGCGTCCTGGGCCCGGGGTGAGGACCCGCACTCTTAGGAACCGCTGGCGCCGTGGCGCCGACAGCTCCTGACACGGCAGATCGCCGTGTCGGGGTTGGCGGGAACAGGCGTTTGGCCCGCGCCCTTCTTTCCTCAGAAAGATATCCTTCGACAGGCGGGTAGAGGTCGCTCGGAACCTACCCTTCACGCAGCGGCCGGGGATCACCCGCAATTGGCTGCGCCCGCAATCAGGAACCGCCTAGATTCCACCAGCGCCCAGGGACTGTCAACCTCCAGCGCCCTCGGCCAGGGGCAAGCGAGCACGTCGCCTCCGTGCTGCGAATGGCGCCGACTAAAGTTGGAGCGCTTTGCGCAGCGCCTTGCTGGCATCGCTGCTGTACTGAACTCGAGACTGCACCGGGTTCAAAACGCTGATTGATGAGCTCGTGGACAAATCCACTTATGGAGTAACGCGCATGTCCCCCATCGTGAAATGGTCCGCGTTCGTGGCCATGGCAGGCTTTCTCTTCGGTTTCGATACCGCCGTGATATCCGGTGCGGACAAGCCCATTCAGGAACTGTGGGGGCTGAGCGATCTTCAGCACGGGCTCTTCATCATGTCGATGGCGCTATGGGGGACGGTCCTCGGCGCGATCTTCGGCAACTGGCCGACCGACCGGCTGGGCCGGCGGGCGACGCTCTTCATCATCGGCGTGCTCTACTTCGTCTCCGCGGTCGGCTCGGCACTGGCCACCGATCCGTTCTGGTTTTCGTTCTTCCGCCTGATCGGCGGCTTCGGGGTGGGCATGTCCTCGGTCGCGGCCCCGGCCTACATCTCCGAAATCGCACCGGCCGAGAGGCGCGGCAACCTGGTGGCGCTCTACCAGTTCAACGTGGTGTTCGGCATCTTCATGGCCTACGTCTCCAACGCCATTCTCGGCAGCCTGCTGGGCGACGACGCCTGGCGCTGGATGGTGGGTGTCGAAGCCGTACCGGCTCTCGTCTACACCCTGGCGCTGCTCAAGGTGCCGGAGAGCCCGCGCTGGCTGATCCTCAACAAGGAGGACACCCGCGCTGCCGCCGACGTGCTGAACCAGATCGACCCACAGCGAGACACCCGGGAGCAGATCGAAGAGATCCAGGCGGCCGACCGCGAGGACAACAAGGTCCACTCGCGCTTCTTCTCGCGCCGCTATCGGCTCCCCATCGTTCTGGCCTTCCTGATCGCCTTCTTCAACCAGTTCACCGGCATCAACTTCGTCCTCTACTACGCGCCGCGCATTCTCGAGTCCGCCCAGTTGGGGGATAACGCTGCCCTGCTTTCGACTGCCGGCATCGGCTTGATCATGGTGATCTTCACCATGATCGGCATGGCACTGATCGATCGCTTCGGCCGGCGGACGCTGATGTACATCGGTTCGGTGGGCTACATCATCTCGCTGTCGATCATCTCCCATGCCTTCTTCACCGATAACCTGGGCGGCGCGCTGATCCCGTTGCAGCTGTGCCTGTTCGTCGCTGCCCACGGCATCAGTCAGGGCACGGTGATCTGGGTCTTCATCTCCGAAATCTTCCCCAACCGCGAGCGGGCACGCGGCCAGTCTCTCGGCAGCTTCACCCACTGGTTCTTCGCCGCGGTCATCACACTGGTGACGCCATGGGTGCTGGGGGTCTTCAACGGCGGCCCGGTGTTCGCCTTCTTCGCCTTCATGATGGTGCTGCAGATCGTCTTCGTCGCCTTCCTGATGCCGGAGACCAAGGGGATATCGCTGGAGAAACTGCAGCAGAAGCTGTCGCCGCAGGGGGAATCAGGGCATTAA